>CBDURV010000461.1:0-3935 GCA_965369495.1 uncultured bacterium | reverse complement strand
TGTTGGCCAATCAGGCAAGCGAGATCATTGCCATCATCGACTCCGGCGGAGAGCCCGGTCGTGTCGTGGGGACAACCGAAGAGAACTGGGATATCGACCTCGACGTCTCGCTGTTCGGGTTCGGCGGTACCGACACCAATATCACGGGAATGGTCGTGGAGCCTGCTCAGGCGGGCGGCGTGTACCAGTTCAACAACATCGTGATCACCAGCCTCGGCGAGATGCCGATTTCCGGAACCGCGGACGTGGACGTCCGCATCGTGAACGAATCGACCGTCGTGATTACCGGCACTCTCACCATCAATGATGCTCTGAGCGACTGCGATGCGACCCTGACCATTCCGGAACCCGGGCTCACCCTGATTGGCGGCTTCCTCGAGATTGAGCGGCAACTCGCGGCGGAGTTCATCGAAGCGACCGTGTTCGGCACGCTGCAGTTCTTCCTGGATTTTGCCAACAGCCAAAATGTCGGCGGTACGGCCGTCATCCCGGACAACAGCCAGACGGTCAGCGTTACGACGACCAGCGGCGGTATCGACGATTTCACATTCAAGCTGCTACCCGAGCCCGAGGCGCTGGAAGCATTGCTCGATTGCTTCGGACGTTTCCAGGACACCGCCGACAACCTCGTCGATGCGGTGGATGAGGTCCTCTCGGAAGCGCTTCCGGGTGGTGAGGACAGTCCGAACGTGACCATCGGTGGAAACAACTTCACGTTCGACGATGGTTTTCTGGTCATGAACGGCACGATTTCATTCAATCCGCCGTCGGTCACATTCACGTTTACCGACGACGACGAGGGCACGACGGGCTCCACGGATGGTCCGATCATCGTGCTTGTGCCGCTCGTCGGGGAGGGAACCGTGACGGTCAACGGAACCGTCGATCTCGCCACGGACGGGGACGAGTGCACCGGCACGTTCGAGCTTGCGAATGCGCAGTTCCAGTCCGACGGAGAGAGCTTCGAGTTCGACGATGGTCGTACCGTTCTGACGGTAGAAACGCCGACCGATACGCTTCAGTTGCGGCTCGACTTTGGCGAGTTTTCCGATGACGCGGAATTTCTCGATCTGAGCGGCGTGACGTTCATGATCTACGACGTTCCGCTTCCGCCGAGCGTCCTCTTTCCGATCATCTTCGTTTTCGGATTAATCGACTAGTCCGCATCGTTCAAGATGCTCGGGCGTCGCTAGCGGCGCCCGAGCTTGTCTGCCGTCTCCCACACCTTCGGGTAGAGGCTGGAGTGGCCGACGCCGGGCAGCTTGGTCCGGCTCACCTTGGTGAAGCCCTTGGCGTGCAACGCGGCGACGGCGCGATCGGTCTGGGACTCGATGCCTGGTACGCCGCCGACTTTGCCGTGGGTCCAGATGGCGTGCGGGTCCTTTTCGCCGGTGTAGATCACGATCGGCGGGCCGCCGTCCTTCGGTTCTCCCGCGTCCGCCACGCCGCTTCCGGCAAAGTTCGCGCAGGCGGGCACGGCGAAACGCACGCGCTCGGGATGCAGCAGCGTGATTCCGTAGCAGAGGAAGCCGCCGCCCGAGAACCCGGTAATCGCGAACTTCTCTTCGCCGCCAAAACGCTCGCGGACGGAATCGAGCAGCGCCATCAGACCCTCGCTATCGAACTTGAATCGACCGGCGTTGTCGCTGCCCATCTTTTCGAGCAGCGCCGCGTCGTACCACGGGTACCTCTTCGGCTGGAGCGCGTTCGTGTTGGCGAAGGTGCAGGGGGCGAGCACGATCCACGGCCGCTTGCCACGCTGCTTCGAACACGAGCGTGCGGCACCCAGGAAGTTGGAACCCGCGCCATCGACCACGACGAGGACCGGGTAGCTGCGTCCCTTCTTCCAGCCGCGCGGCAGCGACAGCCAGCCGACGATGTCGTGATCCTTGCCGCGCAGCAGCAGCGGGCCGTCGCGCGCCAGATCCAGTTCGAGCGGGACATAGTCGCCATTCGGATCGGCCGCTTGCAGACGCGTCAGTAGGCGGCCCGCCTCGTCGGGCGTCTTGGCTGCCCGGATCGCCTTGATGATGCGGCCGGTGCGCGACTTGGAGGGATCGAGCCGTACCGCCGTGAACCGATACTCGTCCGCCCGCTCGACCTTGAGCTTGGCGAGTCTGTCGTAGATCTTGGCCGCCTGCGCCCGCGCCTTGAGTCGGCGCTTTGCGGCCTCTGCCCCCGCAGCCCCCTCCGGCAATGCCTCCAGCGTGGACTTGATCGCACCGTCTTTGTCGTAGGCGGGGTTAAGCGCGCGCGCCAGTTCGTACGACTCGAGGCCGTCGCGGCGCAGCCCGCGCCCCTTGCAGTAAAGAACGTGGTCGGCCCACACCTGCGCCACCTTCGCGTGCAGGCTTGCTTCTTTCTTGGACGGTGCGGCGAGGGCGGCCGACGCCAGGAAAAGCAGCAGGACGGAGTGTTTCACTTGCCGAAGGGGTTGAGTTTCTTGATGCCTTCTCCGACCGCTTTCACGCCCGTCTTGCCGAGGTCGCCCGCGCCCGCGAGGCCTTGCAGGATGCCGCTGCCGATCGCGCTGGGCAGTTCCTTGGCGACGCCCTGGAGCGTGCCCGCGATGATCATCGAGGTGAGCTCGCCCATGTCCACGCCGCCGCCGTCGCGGCCGATGTCGGTAATGACGATCTCGTTGATGTGCGACGGCGTGGTCACGAAGACCTTGGTCTTGTAGTAGACCTTGATGTCGCGGATGACCAGACGCTCGATGACGAGCTTCGTTTCGCCGTCGTCCTGCGGCTTGTCCTCCTGCGACTCGCCGTACTTTTGGGCGTGCTCCAGGATGATGTCGTAGTTGTATTTGTCGGTGCCCTGGACCGGTTCGATGTACATGACGAGGCCGCTCAGCTCGAGCGACGTCATCACGATTTCTTCTTCCATGACGGTGCGGAGGTTGAGCGCCGTCGATCCGCCGTCCAGTTCGAAGAAGAACGGCTTCTCGCAGCCCGGAGGATTGGCGACGTTGAGCTTGGCGAGCGTCGCTTCGCCCTTGAGCACGCCGATGCTGAGCTTTTCGAGGGTCACGGTCACGCCGAGCGCGTCGCTGCCCTCTTGTTCGACCAGTTTGCGTGCGGCGCCGTCGAGCCACCAGTAGCTGCTACCGGCCGCGCCGCCGACGAGCACCACCAAGGCTACGACGAGCCAGAAAACGATTTTGACTGTCTTCACTAGCTCTCCGCGTAGTCTTCCATGCCGCTGCAGGTGCAGACGAGGTGCCTGTCGCCCGCCACGCCGTCGATGCGTCCGACGCACGGCCAGAACTTGTGGTTGCGGCTCGCCTCGCTCGGGTAGCACGCCTCTTCGCGGGTGTAGGGGTGGTTCCACTCCGCGGCGGCCATTTCACGCGCGGTGTGGGGCGAGTTCTTGAGCGGGTTGTTTTCGCGGTCCATCTTGCCCGACGCGATCGCGTCGATTTCGGCGTGGATCGCGATGAGCGCCTCGCAGAAGCGATCGAGTTCCTCCTGCGACTCGCTCTCGGTCGGCTCGATCATGAGCGTGCCGGGCACGGGGAACGAGACGGTCGGCGCGTGGAAGCCGTAGTCCATGAGGCGCTTGGCGATGTCCTCGACCTCGATGCCGACCTCCTTCTTGGCGTTGCGCGTGTCGAGGATGAACTCGTGCGCGCTGAGGCCGTTGGGGCCGCGGTAGAGCACGGGGAAGTATCGATCGAGGCGCTTCGCCATGTAGTTGGCATTCAGGATCGCAACCTGTGTCGCCTTGCGCAGCCCGACGCCTCCCATGAGCCCGATGTAGACGTAGCTAATGGGAAGGATGCTCGTGCTGCCGAAGGGCGCCGCCGACACCGGACCGATCGCTTCGGCTCCGCCGGTGTCCTTGTAGTACGGGTGACCGGGGAGGAACGGCGCCAGGTGTTGCGCGACGCCGATGGGGCCCATGCCGGGGCCGCCGCCGCCGTGCGGAATGCA
>CBDURV010000460.1:0-3935 GCA_965369495.1 uncultured bacterium | reverse complement strand
GGGCCGAGGATGGCGTATCCAAAGTCGCTACGTGGACGAGGCCCGGCGAAGATCCGGCAGCGTCGCAGCCGGCTGAATCCAGGTGGTTGCTCGGAGAGGCTCCTTGCCACCTATATCATTACGGGGCTCATGACCCCGTTCCGCTCCACGCTCCTCTGGGTGCTCGGCACCGTGTTGGGGATCTACCTCCTGACCACGGTCGCGGGCTACATCTTCATTCAGGGGATGGAGAACGCGCACGCCAAGACGATCCTCTCCAGCCACTTGGGCCTGGTCATCTGGATCTACCTGCGCGTGCTGGTGGGGTACCTGCTGGCGGGCGCGTTGGCGGCCTTCCTGCTGCACCCGTTCCTGCAGGGCTGGCGCGCGGCGCTCGCGACCTTCGGTCTGTTGCTGCTGGGCCTGCTGCACACGCTCACGAGCGAGACGCACCTCGTCTACGGCCCGACGCAGACGCTCTTCTGTGCGGTGCACGACGCGGTGCCCGGGTTCATTCGCGATCTCTACAACCCGGTGCAGATCGAGATCCTCGCGGGACTGTTCGTGCTCGCATCGCTCTATCGCTGGTCGCGCGACGTTTCGCGGCCCGTCAAGGTGGCCGCTGCGACAGGCGTGCTGGCCATCGTGGGTCTGCAGTTCATTCCCGCCGCATCGGCCGCCTCGATCGAGCGCACCAGCTTCGTGCTGATCGCCACCGACTCGTTGCGCGCGGATCACCTTTCGTGCAATGGCTACGAACGCCTCACCACGCCGCACATCGATGCGCTCGCCGCGCGCGGCACCAACTTTTCAAACTGCCTCGTTCCCACGGCCAGCACGCACGAGTCGTGGACCTCGATCCTGAGTTCCACCGAGCCGCGCGTGAACGGCCTGCGGCACATGTTTCCCAGCCGCGCCAAGATCGCCGCGATCGAGGCGGAGCAGACTTTCCTGCCGAGCGTGCTGCGCGACCAGGGCTACCAGACCGCGACGATCGGCGGATGGTGCGGAACGACGTTTGGCATCTTCGACTTCGGCGTCGACCACGTCGATGTCTCCAATACGCAGAACAACCGGGCGATGGCGGCGGAAGCGGCCGTTACCAACCACCTGATAGCCGCGTCGTTTCTGCGCAATCCGGTCGGCCGACTGCTGCTCCCCGAACTCAATCGTCTCAGCTTCACGCGCGGCGCGAGTTCGCTCACCGGCAAGGCGGAGCGCTGGATGGAGCAGGCCGCGTCGAAGGACGCCCCGTTTTTCCTGACGGTCATTCACCACGTCACGCACCTGCCCTACTCGTCGAGCTATCCGTACTACGCGGAGTTCACCGACCCCGACTACCGCGGGCGCAACCGCTACCGTCTCGACTTCAAGATCGACGAGATGATCCAGCGCGGCTTCGAGCACGACCTGGCGCCCGAAGAGATGCAGCACATCAAGGATCTCTACGACGGCTGCACGCGCGAGTTCGACGACCAGGTCGGGGCGATTGTTGCCAAGATCAAGGAGCTCGGCATCGCCGATCGTGTGATTGTGGGAGTCATCGCCGACCACGGCGACGACCTCTACGAACACGGCACCACACTGGGGCACGGCGTGACGCTCTTCGGCGGCGACCAGTCCAATCGCATTCCCGCGGTCTTCGCGGGGCCGGGCGTGCCGCATCGCAAGGTCGAAAAACTCGTGCGCTCCTATGACCTTGCGCCGACGTGGATGCATTGGCTCGGCGTCAAGGAGCGGCCCGCGACGTGGCAGGGCGTGGACTTGTCCGGCGACGTGCCCGACCTGACCGCGCTGCTCGAAACCTCGTATCTGCTCTACCGCCAACCGGTGCCCGACCTCGTGGGGGATGAGGAGGTCAAGCAGTTCCCGAAGTTCGACCAGGCGACGTTTTTCGATCCCGACTTCGATCACAATCTGGTGCTGCGCGAGAAGTACGAGGACGACCTCGTCGATACCAAGTGCTTCGCCGTGCGCCGGAAGCAGTGGAAGCTGATATCCGTGCCGGGTGTGAAGGGGCCGATTCATCGCCTCTTCGATCTCGACGCCGATCCGCAGTGCCGCACCAATCTGGTCAAGCAGCAACCCGACGTCTACGCCGAGTTGCGCGCCCTGCTTCCCGAGAACGCCCGATGAAAATCGACAACGAAATCGTCCGCAACCGGCTCGAAATTCCCCACGGCAGCTGGAACAGCGAGGACGGCCTGCGCGACTCCGCGGTGATCGCTCTGCTTGTCGATCGTGACGGCGCCGACCATCTCATCTTCAACCGCCGCCGCGACGACCTGCCCTTTCACCCGGGCCAGGTCTGCTTTCCCGGCGGCGCGCGCGACGAGGGCGAAGATGCCGTCGGTTGCGCGCTGCGCGAAACGTGCGAGGAGATGGGGCTCGGCTCCGATGAGATCGAGGTGCTCGGACGCATGGCCGACCGCGTCTCGATTGCCGGCTTCAAGGTCGCCTGTTTTGCCGGCCGCGTGCGCGGCGACCACAACCCCTACGAACTCGCTGCCGACGAGGTTGCCGAAGCGTTCGAGGTGCCCGTGGCGGAACTGCTCATCGGCGACCGCTGGGGCTACCGCCAGTCCAAGCACAAGCTCGCCCGCTTCCGCAGCGTGCCCTACTTCAACCACACCGACGGCAACGTCGTCTGGGGCCTGACCGGCATCATTTTGCGGGACTTTGTCCAGCAGGTGATGGGCTGGGCTCCGCCGGTTGGATAGCGTAGGCGACGCCTTCGAAAACGAACGTGATCCGCTCCTGAATCGCGAGCCACTTGGCGATGCGCGGATCGCGCTGCAAAAGCGCGAAGTACTCGTCGCTGAAGGCGACGATCTTCTTCGTCTCCAGCTTCTCGGTCCACGTCGCGTCGAACCAGCCGCGCTTGCGGTCCCACTTGAACGCCTTGCCCGCCACGAGGCGGCGGTCGAGCGTGGTGTGGGCGCGACCGTCGTGCTTGAGCCTGGTGATCTTCTTCGACGGTCCCCCCGACGGCCCGGCCGGCGGAGGCGGCGGCGCGTTCGGGTCGCTGGGCGTGCGCATGCCGGGAGGGATCGGTCCGCGCGCGCCATTGGGTCCGTAGAAGAGCGGCGAATCGCCGTCCTCGAGCACGAGACCGCTTGTCCAAGGCGTTACGACTGCGTACTTGATGCCCAGCCGAACGCCCTCGGCCCGCAGTTCGGCCGATTCGCCATGCAGCCGGATCTGATCGGCGAGGTAGCCCACCTTGCGCTGCGCCCAAAGACGCGGAAGGCCGGGGCGCCGCGGCTGCTTGCTCAATTCGCAGCGGAACTCGCGCACGAACGATTCCTCGCCAATTTGCCCGCGCAGGCGGAACACGGCGGTTCCGGGCGATTCATAACGGCCCATCACGACCATCTGGTCGCCCGCGAACAGGTCGCCAATGCGCGGCGGATAAACACTGTGGATGCCGTCGGGCGACTCCAGCACAACGCCGGTCGCGATCGGCTCACTGATTGATCGGAAGAAGCGGCGCGTCACGATGCCGATCTCCTCATGCGGTGCGATGTAGTCGCGCTTGCCGCGCGTCGCCTCCGCGATGCGGTCGAGCAGTTTGACATCGAGGTCGTTGCCCACGCCGAAGGTGAATATGCGCGCGCCGCCGCGGTTGCGTTCGTTCACCTGATCGAGAATCGTCTGGGAGTCGCGCGGGCCGACACTCGGCTTGCCGTCGGTCAGTAGCACGACGATCGGCAGTCGGCCGTTCTTGGTCGTCGCCGCGATTTCGACCGCCATGTTGAGCGCGTCGGACATCGCCGTGCCGCCCTTGGCTTCGCGCGCTCGAATCCAGCGACCCGCCTCGATGCGCGACTGTTCCGTGACCGCGGCGGGTGTTCGCCGAAATGCGCGCGCCGTGGTCGAAAACGCGATCAGCGTGAAGCGGTCCTGCTCGCCCAGCATGCCGATCGCCTCGTGCAACGCCGCCTGCGCCTGCTCCA
>CBDURV010000459.1:0-3957 GCA_965369495.1 uncultured bacterium | reverse complement strand
AGGCCGCCCTTGGTCGGCCCCATGGTGAGCACGTGCTGCACGCGATAGCCGAAGACCGTCTCGACCTGCTCGCGCTTGTCGCGTCGGAACGGGAAGGCCGCTATCTGGGTGCGTTGCGGGAAGAGGAGGCGCTGGCGCAGGTTGTCGTCCATTCCCATGATGTGCGCCGCCTTGAGGAACTGCTGCTGCGCGAGGTGGAACATGGACGACGCCCACTCGCCGCTGCGGGCGCGCGTGCGCGCGAGGACGTAACGTATCGAGCGCTCCAGCTTGGCGGCGGTGATCCGGTCCTTGACGAGGTAGTCGTGCGCGCCCCCTTCGACCGCCTTCGCCGCCATGTTCACGTTGTCGAGCCCCGACTGGATGATGATGGGCACGTCGGACGCACGCGCCTTGATGCGGAAGAACGTGTCCAGCTCCTGGCTGTCGGGCAGGATGAGATCCAACAGCACGATGTCGATGCGCTCCGTCGCGAGGCGGTCGAGCGCATCCGCCAGCGTCTCGACCGAGATCACGGCGAACTTCGGGCTGTCCGACTTCTTCAGCAGGCTCTGGACGAGCCGCGCATCGATTGGGTTGTCCTCAACAAGCAGGACAGTGATTACGTCATCGGCCATGTTTCTCGGCGACACTTCGAACGTAGCGCAACGCCGCGGAAGGGTCAACGGTCACAGAAAGGGAACCCTGCTCGTACCCATCCGGCAAGCCAATTGTCGCCACAGTTTCGCTCCCCCTTGGGCGGCGGTGATTGCAGATATGAGCGGTAGTGGCTACGATCCGCGTGCGGCTGGCGCTTGCGTTACGGGATCGCTGGCGGCGAGCCGCATGTCGCGCAAAAGGAGGGATCGCTACGGTGATCGCAATCGTCACGCCCACGGGTGGGCGGCTTGCGTCACGGTGCGGCACCGCTTCGGGATGTACGCGGAACAGGTGCGCCGTCTCCCCCGATGCGCGAGTAGGGGGATCCATGATCATCGTCCGCTTCGCGGCCATCGGCGCGTTCCTTTCGCTTTTCGGGTTGTCGTCGGCGTGCAGCAGCACGGAAGAAATGCTGCTCCAGGAAAAGGAGATCCCGGAGCTCAGGGCCCTTGGAGAATCCACGGACGGTCTTCAGCATCGACTCGTCATGGTGCGGTCGGACGCCACGGACGGTTCCCCACTCGACGTTGCGATCCACGAGTATGGCGACGAGCAGGAAGAGCGCGTCGTCGTCGCGATCCACGGCGTCCTGACCGATCATCGCGTCTGGCGCTACGTCATCGGCGCCCTCGAAGGCAAACCCGAGGTTTGGGCGATCGACCTGCCGGGTTGCGGCAACAGCGACAAGCCGAGCCCGACGGATCCGAGCAGCCCGGACGCCTATTCGCCGACGTGGTTGGCGAAGCACGTGATGAGCGCGCTGGAAAAGCAGCTCAAGGGACGCGGGAGCAAGCTTCGGCTCACCATCGTCGCCCACTCGCTCGGCGGCGGCGTCGCCCTGCGCATGCTGGGCGATCCCCAGATTGCCCAGGACTATGATGAGGTGCTGAAACGCATCGACGGGGCCATCCTGCTCGCACCGCTCGAGTTCGGCATCAAACGGATCAATCCTGCGTTCGAGGTCCTGGCAAACGTCACTGACGTGCAGGCGACCGCGGGCACCATCGCGGGCGTCGTGAAGAAGGCGGCGGAAGAGGCGGTCTACGGCAGCAGCATCGATCCAAACCAGATCCCGCGGGAAGAGTTCGTGCGCACGTACGAAATCCTCATCGATTCCGAGCGGCGGCACGCGATGAAGTACATGCTGCGACGCGCCATTCCGCGCAACGATGACGAATCGATCAATCGGGACGAGGTGAGGCGCCTGCAGGCCGACTACCAGAACATCAATGTTCCCTGCCTGCTGCTCTGGGGCGAGTTGGACGATACGCTTCCGCCCTCTTCCGGATACGTGCTCGCGGAGCACATTCCGACGGCTCGGCAGCGGCAGTTCATCGACTGCAAGCACTCGTTCCACGTCGAGCAGCCGGCGCTCTGCGTCGATCAGATTCGGGAGTTCCTCGACTCGGATCTCGCCACCTGGGACACGGAGGTCAAGCAGCTCGATCGCCTTTCCGTCTCGGGAGGGGAGCGGGCGGTTGCAACCACGGCGCAGGAGGAGTCGTCCTCACGCCTGCGCTCGGAATCCCTGAAGACCGCCCCGTCGTCCGTGAGCGTGCTGCCCGGACAGAACGTGTCGCGTTCGGGCGCGCGCTACCTGAGCGACTCGCTTCGGATGGTGCCGGGCGTCGAGGTCCAGCGAATCTCGTCGACGGAGTCCGGCGTCGCATTCCGCGGGTTCGCGGACTCGTCGACAGCGGCACAGGGAACGCTCGGCCTCATCGACGACCGGCAGGTCTACAACCAGTTCCTCGGCAACGTCCTCTGGGACCAGCTGGCGGTCCGGTTCGCCGACATCCAGCGGATCGAGTTGGTGCGCGGACCGGGCTCGTTCATCTACGGTCCGAACGCGATGCACGGCGTCGTGAACATCAAGACGAAGGCTCCGCTCGACTACGACGACGACGCCGTTTCCCTGATCACCCATGCGGGCAGCTACAGCTCCATCGTCGCGGGGGCGACGGTGGTCAACCG
This sequence comes from uncultured bacterium, assembly GCA_965369495.1. Taxonomy (GTDB): domain Bacteria; phylum Planctomycetota; class PLA2; order PLA2; family PLA2; genus JBCDBY01. The sequence goes on along the minus strand of CBDURV010000459.1, from coordinate 1,344 downwards.
CACGAATCTCACCGGGATCAAGATCAGCACGCAGTGGGACGACATCGGCCAGTTCGGCAACGAGCGCGGGGACACGCGGAACAAGGGATTCGCCGACGCCGCGTTCGAGGTGCAGCTCGACGGCGACCCGGATCACGTGTTCGGGCTGAGTGCCGGATTCAGCCAGCAGCTCTTTGACCTCCTGCTGCCCGCCCTCGAGGGGATCCCGGGGACGACGGCGGCCAATAAGGGCCAGGACCTGTTCACCAAGGTCGACTACCGGAAGGGCGGCCGGGACGACCTCGCCCTCAAGGCGCAGCTCTCCTGGAACGGGTTCGACGCCGACTTCTTACCCGGGATGTTCTACACGCCGTTCACGCTCGACCTCGACACCCTGAACCTTGACGGACGGCTGACCTGGGCGGGGGGCAGGCACCTCGTCACCGGTGGAGCGGGATTCCGGTACTCGAGTTTCAGCACGTCCGACTCGGACGTTTCCAACGGCTCTCACTCCGTCAACGAGTTCTGGCTCTTCGGGCAGGACGAGTTCAAGGTAACGGACTCCCTCTCGCTCATCTTCGGCGCGCGCGTCGATCACCATTCGGAGGCCGGCACGCACATCTCCCCGCGCTTCGCGGGAGTCTGGGAGTTCGTCCAGAACCACTACTTTCGCGCGTCGGCCGGACGGGGATTCCGCAATCCGAGCCTGCGTGAGTTGTGGTTCGACATGCCGATCGAGGGCGTGCCGGGCTTGCCCACGATCACGATCGCGGGCAACCAGGCCCTGAAGCCCGAGTCGCTGACCTCGTTCGAGCTTGGGTACTTCGGCGCGTGGGGATCGCTGGTGGACGCCCGGCCCGGCACCGTCATCGAGGTTGGCCGGCTGGGCGAGAGCCATCAGTTCGAGGCGGGCGTAAGCGTGTTCTACAACTTCATCGACGACCTCGTCGGGTTCGAGAGCGACCCCGGCAATCCGTTGCGGGTCATGCCCGTCAACCAGGACAACGAGGAGGTGTACGGATTCGAGCTGGAGGGGCGCTACATTCTGCGCGAGTCCTTCTCTGCGTTCGCGAACTACTCGTACTCGGTGCGGCAGGGCCGCGAGACCGGAGCAACGAACCGGGCCAGCCCGCGTAACACGTTCAACGGCGGAGTGGCGTATACGGGAAAACACTTCAGCGCCATGCTCTGGGCAAACTTCCGGGACAACACCGAACTGGACGACTTCGCGATCGATAGCTACCTCCTGATCAACGGCTCGGTCAGCTACCAGTTTCCGGTCGCCAGCGGAACCACCGGCCAGGTCTTCATTCGTTTCTTCAACCTGCTCGATGACAAGCACCGCGAACACCCGCAGGGCGACGA
>CBDURV010000458.1:0-3964 GCA_965369495.1 uncultured bacterium | reverse complement strand
CTAGGCCGATAGCTCACTTCTGCTCGATGGTCGTGACGCGGTCGCGCGCGACCATGTGGGTCTCGCTCTCGCCCCGATTCTTGCCCCCGGCACTGGGCCAGGTGATCGTCACCTTGACCTGTTCGGCGGCGTCCGCACCGAGGCCCACATGCAAACGCGGATCACTCGAACTCAGGAATCCGCGGCCGCGACGGATCTGGAAGTGCTGTTTGCCGGTCGCGGACTCAACCACGACGAGCGTGTGCAGCGCGTCGCGCGTCACCTTCCTGGCGGGGTTGCCTAAGAGCCGCAGCTGGATCCAATGTCCCGCCTTGTTGCCGCGGTGGTTGATGAGCAGATCCGGCTCCTCGTTGAGGTTGATCACGACGATGTCGAGATCGCCGTCGTTGTCGATGTCGCCGAACGCGGCGCCGCGCGAACTCTTGATGACATCGAAACCCGAACCGGCCTCGTTCGTCGCATCGCGCAGGCGCAGCTTGCCCTTCGGCACGAACTCGTTCCGGATCAGGTGGTTGCGCTGCTTGAAACGCGTGGCCAACGCCGGCACGGAGTCGACCTCGGGGTAGACGTGCCCATTCGCGAAGAAGATGTCGAGATCGCCGTCGTTGTCGTAGTCGAGGAAGAGGCCGCCCCAGCCGAGCGAACTGAATACGACCTGGTCGAGACCGGTGCGCATCGACCACTCGTTCCAGGCCATGACACCCTTGAAGTAGTCGCCGATGTAGAGGTTGTAGGTCTGCAGCGCGAAGTTGGTCTTGAGCAGGTCCATCTGCCCGTCGCCGTTGACGTCGGCCGCGTCGGCGCCCATGCCCGCCATCGGATCGCCGGTATCGGAGAGCGCGATGCCGCGGCGCTTGGCGCATTCGAGAAACGTCCCGTCCTCCAGCTGCTCGAAGTAGAACGACGGCGTCGAGTCGTTGGCCACGTAGATGTCGGGACGGCCGTCCTGGTTGAGGTCCGCGAAGATCGCCTGAAAACCATAGGCGGCGGCGGCCGTGTCGGTGCCGGGGCGGGTGATGCCGGTCGCCTTGCTCACGTCCTCGAAGCGCGGAATGCCGTCCTTGACGCCGAGCCCTCGCATCAGATGATCCTGCTGCGCCGGGAGCCCCATCGGCCCGCAGTAGACCTCCAGGCGCTGCCACGTGCAGACGTTCGCCTTCTGGATCTCGTTGTTCGGGCCGCGCCTGATCTTCGGCTCGATGCGCATCCACTCGAACATGTCCGCGTAGTTGGTGACATAGAGGTCGGGCAAGCCGTCGCGGTCGTAGTCGCCGATCGAGAACCCGGTCGTCCACTCGACCTTCTTGCCCGCGACGCCCGCCTCCACGGCGACATCGGTGAAATGCCCCTTGCCGTCGTTGAGATAGAGGCGGTTAAGGAAGAGGTTGGCAACGAGCAGATCCTGGTCGCCATCGTTGTCGAGGTCGGCGGCGCAGGCACCGAAACCCCAGCGGGCGCAATCCACACCGCGCTGCTTGGCCTCGTCGCGGAACGTACCGTCCTTCTGCTGCATGTAGAGCGAGTTGCGCGGCCGGTCGTCACCCGCATACAGCTTGTTGAAGAACGGCGGCAAGAGGCGATTGCCGTTGGGAATGTAGATGTCGAGCAGGCCATCGCCGTTGGCATCGAAAATCGCGGCGCCCGGGCCGACCGCGCTCATGATGAACTGCTTCTTGCCCTCTTCGCCCGTGCGATTGATCTCGTCGAGACCGCACTTGGCCGCCTCGTTCACGAACCAGTCGCCCTTCGGCTCAGGCTGTTTGCCCTCCGGATTCGACGGAGTCTTCGCGCCCGAGGGCTTGGTCGCGTCCTTCTTGGAAGGCTGCTTGTCGGACTCGCCGCAGCAGACCGCAAAAAGAAGCAAAAAGAGGATCGGGGCAGCACCCAGCCAGACTCGCATCCCCGAAGTCTAGCCTCAGAGGTTGTGAATCAATCCATCGTCGGCCCGAGGGCGAGCGAGCTTGTGGGTGGCAAGCCGCGCCGACGATGGCTGTATCAGAGAATACTGCTTCGTTGGCGCGGCGCAGTCCACGCGCAAGCGCAGCCGGCCGAAGCCAGATGGATTGATTCACACCCTCTCACTCCACAACTCCGCCGAACCCCTCCACGGGCCCTGCATTCCCCCGCGCCCCACCAATCCTGTCCCCCACCAACCGCACAATTGACCGTTGCCCCTATTGAGAAGGGTAAATGCCCTTTTGAACTTGCTTGGGTACGACCGATAGTGTAGTTAAGGCCCCCGCCTACTACATGTTGGGTGTCACGGGAGAGCCGGCGGAGGGTGCCGCCGGCCAGATTCGACCTGCCTCCGAGGCGATTCGGCGGCAAATATCAGGCAGAGAATTCTGCAGAAAATCAGGGACGAAGGAGCAGCATGAAAATCGCGCGACGCTTTACGCAGATACCGGGCAACCCCTACGCGGGAATCGATTTTGTGGAGCGCGTTTCGCGCATCGTCGAACCGGATGGAAGCGTCGTGTTCGAGTGTGAGGGAGTCGTGGTGCCCTCCTCCTGGAGCCAGGTGGCGACCGACGTCATCGCCCAGAAGTACTTCCGCAAGGCGGGCGTCCCCGCCGCGGTGCGCACGGTGGCCGAAGAGGGCGTCCCGGAGTGGCTCTGGCGCTCCGAGGTGGACCATGACGCGCTCAAGGCACTTCCCAAGAAGACGCGCGATAAGAGTTCCCAGGAGGGTGGCTTTTGGGGCATGGAGCGCGACTGTCGTCAGGTCTTCCACCGCATGGCCGGCTGCTGGACCTACTGGGCGTGGAAGGACAACCTCTTCACCACCGAGGAGGACGCCAAGGCCTACTACGACGAGATGCGCTACATGCTCGTGAACCAGATGGCGGCGCCCAACTCGCCGCAGTGGTTCAACACCGGCCTCAACTGGGCCTACGGCATCAACGGCCCCGCCCAGGGCCACTACTACACCGATTCCAAGACCGCCAAGACCTACCGCAGCAAGGACTCCTACAGCCGCCCGCAGCCGCACGCCTGCTTCATCAGCAGCGTCACGGACGACCTCGTCGGCGACGGCGGCATCATGGACCTCTGGACGCGCGAGGCGCGCCTGTTCAAGTACGGCTCCGGCACCGGCACCAACTTCAGCGCCATTCGCGGCGAGAACGAATCGCTCTCGGGCGGCGGACGCAGCAGCGGCCTGATGAGTTTCCTGAAGATCGGCGACCGGGCGGCGGGCGCGATCAAGTCGGGTGGCACCACGCGCCGCGCGGCCAAGATGGTCATCGTCGATATCGACCACCCCGACATCGAGCAGTTCGTCAACTGGAAGGTGACCGAGGAGCAGAAGGTCGCCGCACTCGTGACCGGTTCGCGCCTCGCCGATAAACACCTCAACCTGATTCTGCGGGCGGCGAAGGATCTCAACGGCGACGAGATCGCCACGGATGTCGGCCTCGCCAAGGCGGTCCGCGATGCGCGCGACTCGATGATTCCCGAAAACTACATCGCCCGCGCGCTGCAGCTTTCCAAGCAGGGCTACTCGAAGATCGAGTTCCCGACCTACGACACCAACTGGAACTCCGAGGCGTACGCGACCGTCTCGGGCCAGAACTCCAACAACTCGGTGCGCCTCACCAACGCCTTCCTCGAGGCGGTCGGGCGCGACGAGGACTGGCACCTCACGGCGCGCACCACCGGCGAGACCCAGAAGACCCTCAAGGCGCGCGAACTCTGGGATCAGATCTCCTACGCCGCCTGGTCCTGCGCCGACCCCGGGCTGCAGTTCGACACGACCATCAACGAGTGGCATACGTGTCCGAAAGACGGCCGCATCCGCGCGTCGAACCCGTGCAGCGAGTACATGTTCCTCGACGACACGGCCTGCAACCTCGCCTCGCTCAACCTGATGCAGTTCACCAACTCGGTCACCGCCGAGTTCGACATCGACTCGTTCGAGCACGCCTGCCGCCTCTGGACGCTCACGCTCGAGACCGCCGTCGTC
>CBDURV010000457.1:0-3993 GCA_965369495.1 uncultured bacterium | reverse complement strand
GCAATGCGGGGTCCGCCACGACGATGCGCTGGCCGGCAACCTGCAAGTCCACGGGACCCACCCACGGCAACGTGAAGCTGCCGTCGCTACCCACGGCGACGACGCCGCCGGGCATCGCGACGAGTGATATGGATTCGAAATCGAATCCGAGCGGCGCCACGATGCGGCCCGTCACGCTGGGCGGCAACGGGTAGGCGTGCGTCAGATCGAAATCGAGCTCCACCTGGCCGCCTCCGCGGTGGGCGATGAACGGATCGCTGCGCTTGCCGGAACGCAGGTCGAGCAGCAGATAGCGTCCCGCGGGCAGCGTCACGTCCCGCACCACGCCATCGGGGCCCAGGTCGAGCAGGTAGCGTCCGGCGCCGCGGCGCACGATCGTGCCAGTCGCCGCGTCCACCAACGCGAGCCGGCACGATCGCGACGCATCGGCATGCCGGACCCGCACCGTCAGGCTGGAGGCGCGGCGCGCATGCACACGCCACGTGCGCGCGGTCGTGCGCTCGAACGTCTGCGTCATCGGTTCGAAGCCGCGCGCCAGCAAGTGCAGATCGATCGTCTCGGCGTCGTCCCAATGGCGCCAGGGAAGGCTGAACGAACCGTCCGCCTCGCGCACCGGATCGACCCGCTCGCGACCGGCATAGAGCGCCCAGTCCTGTTCAGCCAGCTCACCCATCTCGATCCGGATCGTCTGCGCGCGCGGCAGGCGAACCTCGACGCGCGAATCGCGCAACGTCGGATCGAACTTGCGCAGCGTGCGCCAGTGGGTTCGCGTCCGGTCGCGCAGCAGGAGTGCGACGGTGTCGCCCGCGTAGACCGGCAGCAGCGCCTCGCCATCGGCATCGGTCCACGTCTCGTGGCGCTCGAACAGGCGCGTGCCGGTGGCCGCGTCGGCCAGCGCGAGTCGGACGCGCGCGACGGGTTGGCCGCGGTCATCGCGAATCGTCACGGCCACGCGCACCGGCTCGTCGAACGCGATGGGAGCGCCCTGTGTGCGGCCGGCCTCCGCCTCGAGCCGAGCGAATCGACCGTCGGGCAGCAGCGCCCAATGTTCCGGCCAATCGGAATCGACCAGCGGTCCGACCACCAGCAGACCGCCCTCGATGCGCGCGGGCGTGCGTTCGCCCCCGTGGGGTCGCACCAACTCGACCTCGGTCGCGGCCGGCGGCGCATCGCCCTCGATCGGCCAACGCATGCTGCGTTGCTTCGACTCCAACGCGATCGTCGCGACCGGCAGGACCGCCCGGGCGCCCCGGTGCATGGGCGCCGCGACACGCAGCGCCGCGACCTCGTCGGCGGCCAAGCCGCGAAGCTCTGCCCGCCCCTCGGCGTTCGTCACGACGCGATCGGGACCCGGCTCGCGAGGCACGCCCCCCTCGTCTTCCAGCCATGCGATCGCCCCTTGCAGCGGACGTCCCGTAGCGGCGTCCACGAGGGTCAGCGGGCGCAACTCCTGCGGCGCGAGATCGATGGCGACCGGAGCCGCAAAGGCCTGCGGAAGGTGCACATAAGCGAGCGTGCGCGCGCGGCCGTGACGCCACGCGGCGAGCCTCCAGTAGCCGTCGGTCAAACCGGCGAAACGAATCGTGCCGTTGGCGTCCGCGAACGTGCTCTGCTCCGCCTGCCACGGCTCCTGCGGAACCGCACGCCACGGGTGATCGGGAGCCCGCGACAGGACCACGCTCGCGTGAGCGGCCGGTCGGCCGTCGTCCAGCACGATCACATCCAGCGTGTGGCCGAAGCTCGCCTCGGAAATCTGAAGCGTGCGAGGCTGCGTCGCGCCGTCGGCGTCCGGCATGGCCCCCGCATACGTCCCCTCGTGCCGCAGCCAGCCGTCGCTCCCGCTGTCGTTCACCTTGCGGGTGACCAGCCAGGCGGCGGCGGCCAGCACCACCAGCAAGACGGCCGTGCCGGCAACCGGCACGGCCCAGCCGACCGCCGGTTTCGTAGCGGCGGCAGCGCTCCCAGAGACACTGCCTGCGGCGACCGCTTCGGCAGGCGGCCGCACCAGGATCAGCAGCCCCGCGATCCACTTCGCGCGCCCACCCGGCGTCGTACGATCGAGTTCCGCGCGCAGGCGCTCGAGGCCGCGCCGCACGCGCGTGCGCACGGTGGCGGCGGGCACCCCCTGCAGGCGCGCGATCTCGCTGCTGTCGAGTTCTTCGAAGTAGCGCAGCAGAAGCGTCGTGCGATACGGCTCATCAAGCTGCATCGCGGCCTGCACCAGACGCTGGTGCCAAGCCGCTTTCTCGAGCGTCTCCTCGGGCGACGGTAGCGGCCGCACGCCGATTTCCGACTCCTTCGTGGGCCGGATGCGTTCGTGCTTGGTGCGCCGCCACTCCGAGCGATTCTGGGTGCGCGCCAGGTTACGGACAATCGCGCCCAGCCACGCCCGCAGCGAACGGCTGTGGCGCGGCGGATTCTTCATCGCCGTCAGATACGTATCCTGGACGAGATCGTCGGCCCGCGCGTCGTCACGCACGAGACTGCGCGCCAGCGACCGCACAAACGGGCGATGGCTAAGAAGTTTCTCGATGTCCACAGGTGGGCCTCGGCGGCCAGCGTGCCGCTCGCCCTATTATGCCGCCCGATCGTCGAGTGTTTCGGGCTTGTCCCGGAGCAGTCGGCCCAAGGGCGCCTTGTAGGCGATCAGAATCATGACCGCCATGCCGACGAACCCGACCAGGCTGTCATGCACCCGGTTGCTGCCCCAGATCATGCGTGAACCGTTGGGCGTGGCCGAGACCCACTGCTGGTAGAGGCGCATGGCGAAAACGATGCCCGCGTGCAGCCCGATGCCCAGATAGAGGGTTCCGGTTCGTTCCCGTAGGCGGTTGAGCGCGATTCCGAACATGAACAGCGTCAGCATCCCGAACGTAACGTTTTGCAGGACCATCCACCCCTCGAGCAGATCCCCGAAACGGTGAATCACGAGCAGCGGATCGAATTCGTCTATGCGCACCGTTTTGTGCATGGGCCGGAAGAAGTGCACGATCGCGTACAGAAAGGCGCTCAGCATCCCGCCGAGGGTGTCTTTCATGTAACCGCGGAACAGGATCTCCTCGAACAGCCCGACCAGACAGCCCGACAGCGCAAAGACCCCGAGTGCCTTGAGCAGCGTTCGCTTCGGCTCGTCGTACTGCGGGGTCCGGCCACCCAGCAGGTATGACGTCCCGATGATCGCCGTGAACAGCGCGACCGCCCCGAGCACTCCGGTCGCGAAGCGCGGAAGGCGATTCGGACCCCGCAACCCCATCGCGCGGAACTTATCCGGCCAGCTCCTCGGATGGCCCGATCCCCACGCGAAGATCACCACGATCAAGACCATGAACGTCCGCGTCGCGACGCGATGCCATTGCGGGATCTGCCCGCCAAAGTGCAGCGTGATCTTCGCGACGACTACGGCGACGATCGGCGTGAGCACCACGCCCAGTGCGACCGCGAGGGCGATCTTGAGCAGCAGCGTGCGCGCTTGCGGTGTCATTCCGAGAGGTCTCCAGCAGCCTGGCCGTAGAGCCACATGTGGTGCGATGTGGCGAGCAGGACCATCGCAAACGGCGCCGACACAGCCAACAGAATGGGTATCGGAATCGGCCCGATGATGGCCCGCACCTGCCAGAGCACGCCGCCCACCGGCAGCCAGACCAGCACGCCGGAGGTCCAGAAAATCACGCGTGTCACACCCCGCGAGAGGCGTGGCTTTTTCACGCCGCGTACCGACAGCCACCAGAGCGCCATCGCGAAGGCGATGGTGAGGAACCAGATGGCGCGGCGGGCGCGTGACGTGGCTCCGAGCGTACGCAGTGCGGGCAGAATACCGGCCTCCTCGAGCGGGTTGGAGTCGCGCTCCAGCGTAGACATCGCCGACGTGACCGAGTAGAGCACTTCGGTGCGGCCGCCCCGCAACGCCGCCGCAACGCGCCGCGGCGAGGCGGCCGCACAGCGGGGAAGCAGCGTGACCGCGTTGAGGTGCGGGCCCACGAAACGCGGATTGCT
>CBDURV010000456.1:0-4003 GCA_965369495.1 uncultured bacterium | reverse complement strand
ACCACTCGCACTACGGTCTTGAGGTGCCCCTGCTCGGAGGTGGGGCGGCCGTTCTTCATGTAGTAGGTGTCCGCGAAGCGCAGGTACTCGGCGAGCAGCTCGGAGACGGTGAACGGCTCCGTGTCCGGTTCGACCTCGGGAGCAAGGATGGCTCGTCCATTCTCAAGCCACTCCGCGAGAACGCGGTCGTACTTCCCTTTGCTCTCTGGCGAGTTCCAGCGACCGAGGTAGTGGTCGCGGCCGGACAGGGTGACGACAGCCTGCCCCGAAGGTTTGTGCAGGCGATAGGACGGTAAGCGGCGCTGCCTCATGCGGTTCTCCCAAAGGTCCTCTTTGGGAATCCGGTACGTACCGGACTCCTTCGGACCTGCGGGCCGCACTGCCGGAAGGGCAGGTGGGGCTCTTTCGAGCCCCTCAGCCGATTTCTAATGGTCGGGGTGACTGGATTCGAACCAGCGACCTCTGCGTCCCGAACGCAGCGCTCTAGCCAAGCTGAGCCACACCCCGGTAGGTGGTGGATTGTATGGGTATTGTCGTGAGGTCACACGGACCTCGGTATCGGGAGCCGATAGGGCCGCGGGATCCTGCCCGTTCGCTCCGCTGGGACCCTTGCTTGGGTCGCGGCGGCTGCCGTCAAGAGCGCCACTGGCGCTCCTAACGGTTGTCACGCGAACGGGAGAGGTTGGTCGCGACCCCCCCGGTGTGTTGTTTCTTCGGTTTCGGGGCGGATTATCTGGAATCTGCCACGAAGGGGGACATCGTAGCCCAACTTGGGGGGGGCGCAACATCGTGGGCTCCTCCTCCCCGGGCCCCTCCTCCTCCTCCCTTTTTGCCCGCTGCGCGCGGTTGTCTGGCTGCTTTCTTGCCCTTGCTCAGGCGGCTTCGGCGTAGGTTTCTGTTGGGTTCCCGGTCTCTTGGAAACTGCCAATGGCTGGCGGGTTCGGTAGGATCGAAGGCCGTACGGGCGGCGCGATTGGCGTGGCCGGAATTGGAAGTAGATCGAGGGGTGGGCGCAGGATCAACCGCGCCCTCCACAGGAGAGGAACGAACCGATGAAGAGACTGACCTTCCTTGCATGCCTGGCGCTCTCGCCGGTGCTGTTCGGCTTGGGCTGCAACGCGCCCGAAGGCAAGACCAAGCAGGACAAGCAGGACTTCGTCATGAAGATGCATGACGAGACCCTCAACATGTTCTATTCCAAGAAGCCGGAGCTGGAGGAGAAGATCAAGAACGCTCCCGGCTACGCGGTCTTCAGCAACACCAACGTCACGTTCATCTTCGTCGGTGGCGGCGGTGGCTATGGCGTCGCGATCGACTCCAAGCAGGGCGGCAAGAAGACCTACATGAAGATGACGAGCGGCAACGTCGGCCTCGGCCTCGGCGCCAAGGACTTCCGCGGCCTGTTTATCTTCAACAAAGAAGCGGCGCTCTTGAAGTTCCTCTCCGGCCAGTGGGGCGTCGGCGCCGAGGCGGATGCGACCGCCACTTCCGGTAGTGACGGCGGCGCCGCGGATGCCGCCGCGAAGTCCGGCAAAGCGGTCGACTTCTACCAGTACACCGACTCCGGCGTGATGCTTCAGGCAACCGTCGGCGGCAGCAAGTTCTCGCGCGACAACGAACTCAACTAGATAACCTCAGCTGTGTAGCCTCAATTGGGGCATAAACCCCTAGTTTTAGCGCTTTTTCAGAGGGCGTCCGGGCCAGTTCCGGGCGCCCTCTTTTTTTGCACCCGATTGGGGGCGGTCGTGCGTCCTAAGGGCAGAAACCATGAATAAGCGGACGATCTACTCCCTCTCTCTCGCGATTCTCCTCGTGGGATCCCCCGTGTTCGCCCAAGGCGCCGGCGGCTCCTCCAAAGGCAAGGGCGGCCAGGCGCTCAAGGACCTGCTGAGCAAGCAGGGCACCTCAGGCCCCGGCAACATCCAGCAGAGCTTCATGCAGAACCTGCAGAAGAACCTGAAGCAGCAGGCCGGTCCCAAGACGGGCGGCAAGCTGTTCAACAATCTTCAGAATTCGGCGCTCTCCAGCAAGGACGCCACGAAGCTGATCAACGGCAACGTCACCAAGAGCCAGATGAAGAACTGGTTCGGCGCGAGCCGCAAGTACACCGACGACATCGAGAAGTCGATCGATGGCGCCGTCGAGCAGAAGAACAAGGACGGCTTCTTCGGCATGCTCAACGCGACCATGACGAAGGACTACGGCGTGGATCCGAGTGGCGACTTCGCCGCGCAGGCGTGCGGTGCCAAGGGCGGCATCGACATGGCGTCGCTCAAGAAGCTCACCTCCGGCAACACGTCGGTCAAGTCGATCTCGTCGATCTTCGGCTTCAAGTCGAAGGGCGACAGCAAGTTCATGCAGAAGATCCTGAACTCGCTGCTCGGCAGCGGCATGGGCAAGCACCCGATGATGAAGTCGCTCGGCATGGCAGGTGGCGGGCAGAGTGGCAAGAAGGGCGGCAAGTCTGGCTTCGACATGTCCAAGTTCCCGAAGCTATCCAAGGGCATGCCCGGCTTCGGCATGGACGAGAAGACCGGCGGACTCGCGGGCGGCCTGCCCTGCGACTTCGAGTTGCCCCCCTGCCCCTTCTTCGAGGGCAGCTTCAAGGACCTGCTGAAGAAGTGCGGCAAGAAGGGCGACGGCTCGGCCGAGCCGGATGACACGAAGCCCGCCAAGAAAGATAAAAAGGACAAGAAGGGCAAAGACGACAAGGGCAAGTAGAGACTGAATCGGGTTCGCCTCCGGACCCGCCTATGGGGGGCGTGCGCCATCACCGGCGCGCGCCCCTTTTTTCGTTCGCCTGTATCATCCCCCCGTGCCTGACTCGCGACCGATCCTCGTCACCTCCGCCCTGCCCAGCGTCAACGGCCCGCCGCACTTCGGCCACCTCACCGGCGCCTACCTGCCGGCGGACGTCTTCGTGCGCTACCACCGCCTGCTTGGCAGCGACATCGCTTACATCTGCGGCTCCGACGAGCATGGCGTCGCCATCACGATGGGCGCGGAAAAAGCGGGCATCGACTACCAGGACTATGTCGACGCCGGCCACGAGGTCTGGGTGCGCGCCTGCGAGAAGCTCGGCATCTCGTTCGACAACTACTCGCGCACCTCACGCGAAACGCCGCACTTCGCGCTGGCCCAGGAGTTCTTCCTGCGTTGCCTGAAAAACGGCCGCCTGCAACGCCGCGACATCCAACAGCTCTACTCGCCCAGCACCGATCGCTTCCTGGCCGACCGCTACGTGGTGGGCACCTGCTACCACTGCGGCTTCGAAGAGGCGCGCGGCGACGAGTGCCCGAAGTGCGGCTCGTGGCTCGAGGCGACCAAGCTGGGCAACCCGCGCAGCAAGCTCAACCCCGACGACCAACTCGAACTGCGCGACTCGTGGCAGTACGAACTCGACTTAAAGCCCTTCGCGACCGACCCCGCCATCCAACCGTGGCTTACCGAACTGCGCGGCCGGCTCAAGTCGAACGTCGCCAGCTTCGTCTTCGACAAGATGATCGAGGGCGAGGGCCTTGAGTCACGGCCGATCACGCGCGACCTGCCGTGGGGCGTGCCGCTTCCGTCGCATGATCTCGACGGCAACGACCTGGGCGACGTATCCGGCAAGGTGTTGTACGTCTGGTTCGACGCGCCCATCGGTTACATCTCCTCGACGATCGAGTGGGCGGAACGCGAAGGCAAGGATTGGCGGCGTTATTGGATTAGGAAGGAGGGGGCTGAGGGGGGAGATCGGGAAAACGGGGCGCGGTTGGTGCACTTCATCGGGAAGGACAACATCACCTTCCACTGCATCCTCTTTCCGGCCATTCTCGCGTGGCAGACGCTGGAGGATCCGCCCGATGGATTCTTGGGGCCGCGCGCGGGTGAGCAGTACGTGCTGCCGGACAACGTGCCCGCCAACGAGTTCTACAACCTCGAAGGCAAGAAGTTCAGCAAGTCGAGCGGCTGGTACCTCGACGTCGATCCATTCCTCGATCAGTTCGGCACCGACCGCACG
>CBDURV010000455.1:0-4006 GCA_965369495.1 uncultured bacterium | reverse complement strand
CCGGCCACGCCTCCTCGATCGTCGACTTGCGCGGCGAACCGCCACCCGGCACCTCGATCGGCACCCGGGCGAGCTTTTCGACCTTTTCGCCTTCGCGCACCAGCGGCTCCACGAACTTGGGCCGCAGCTCCGGGAGCGCGCCGCCCTGTTCCGGTTTCGGCTTGGGCTTTTTCTCCGGCTCCTTCTTTTTCTCTGCGCCGCCGCCACCGCCGCCGGGGTCGCCCTCCACCTCGAAAATCCAGACGTTGCTGCGGGCGCCGCCCGCGAGCGCGTAGAGGCGATGCTTGCCCGGCTTGAGTTCCGGCAGCGCGGCGGCGATGTCGAACTGGACCGTGTCCTGTCCGGGCGCGCCAGCCGGCATGAAGAGCGACTTGCCCGACTCGATCTCGATCTGATCGTCGAGCACGAAGGTGGTCGGCAGGTCGAGATCGCGCCGCGGCGGAACGCTCGTTTCCCCCACCACCGCCATCAGGATCGGCCCGCGCGGCTTGACCTTGCCGTGCGGCCCCGAAAGGCTCAAGCGCAGCCGGTTGTCTTTCTGGCCGGGATCGGGTGCACCGAGCACCGGGGCATCCCCGTCGTCCCCGGGAGCGACGCCGGGCAGGATCGCGACCACCAGCAGCAGCGCCAGCGCCAAGAGCGCCAAAAAACGCTGCCTGCGTGCGCCGCGCCATGCGAAGAGCGCCGGTTCCGGCGGCGCCGCCAGCGCCTCGCGTTCGCACAGCGGGGCGAGCGGCCCCGTCGCCTCGAGGGCGGCGCTGAACCGCTCGGTTGCCATGGCGCGGTCGATGCGTTCCGCCACGGAGGCCGGCGAGCGGCGCAGCCACCAGCCGAGAAAAGCGCGGGCCAAGAACGCGAAACCGATCACCAACCCGGCCAGCGCCGCGCCCTGAAGCAGCCCCGCGGTGGAAATCGCCACGTAACCGATGACGCGGTCGGCGACGCCGGCGTCCGGGTCGATACGCGGCAGGCGCAGGAAGGGCAGATCGTAGCCCGCACGCTCCGCGAACAGCGCCACCGCGATGCCGACCAGCCCGAGCAGGGCGATCCGCCAAGCCGTGGCGGCGGCGCGACTGCGCGCATCCGCGCGAGCACAGCGGTTCAGAAGCGATCGAAGCGTCATAACCTATGGGGGAGCGCGATCTTATCACCCCGAGAGTACCGGCTTTGAGCTTTGGGCTTGGGGCTTTGGGCCGCAACCAGGGCGCGCCCTCGTTGAGGGTCCGGGCGGGGTCCGCGGGAGGTGGCCGCGAGCGGGCGCACCTTCCGAGTTCGAGTCCCAGAGCTCAAAGCCCAAAGCCCAAAGCCGACTCCAGAGAGCCCTCCCGAGTGGCGATTCCGCGCTCCGACTTCACATGCTTGCGTCCACCGGGGGGCGCACGCATGATTAGTGCCCCGGTCGAGGCCGGGCCGACACCATGGAACCCAGCAAGATCCGCGTCATCGCCTACTGCTGCATGATTCTCGGCAGCTTCTTCATGCTGAAGAGCATTCTCGTGAAGTCGCCCAAGTTCGTGCTGCACGAGCTTTTGCAGTTCAAGGTGTCCAAGAGCCGCTTTTTCCGGCGCTACATTTCGCAGAAGCTCGAAGCGATCATCGGCTTCGTCTTTTTCGCGCTCGGCTGTAGCCAACTCGCGTATCTCGAACTGGTCCGACTCGACGAGCTGGAGTGGTGGAAGGTGGGCGGACTGACCGCGCTTTCGATCGTCCTGATCGGCGCGCTGCTGCACCAGATCACGCGCTTCTTCTCGGGGCAGATCTTCGTCGAGCACATGCGCTTCATGGTGCTCAAGCACGGCTATCGACTCGAGAGCGACGATGGCCTGGTGCGCGAACTCGGCAAGATCCTGCGGGTGAAGCGCACCGAGGACGACACCGTCGAGTCGTACACCAACCGGGTGCGGACCAAGATGAAGCTGCCGGAGACCACGCCTCGCCGCGGTGCGTCGCGCCGGGCGGGACTCTGATGGATGGGCCTCTTTTCGCGGGCTCCATTCTCGCCTTCGTGATCGCGGCGGTCTTCCACTACTACGCCCGTTTCCGCATCGCGGCGGTCTTCGCGCTGGTCTTCTGGATCGGCATCGCGCAGGTCATGTGGCAGACGATGTCGCCCTGGTGGGCGATTCCCATCTACACGATCTTCGCCATCGTGCCGGCGACGCTGCTGCTGGTGGCCGCGATCGATTCAAGGCGCGGCTTCTTCAATCTGCCCACGTTCTATTTCATTCCGCTCTCCGTGCTTGCGGGGTGCGTGCTGGTTCTGAGCTCGATCCTGGGAGTCATCTTCTGATGCCGCGCATTTTCATCAGCGCCGGCGAACCCAGCGGCGTCAACATCGCCGCGTCGCTCATGCGCACCCTCAAGGCGCGCATCGGCGACATCGAGTTCGCCGGCCTGGGAAGCCAGGGCATGGTCGATGAGGGCATGCACCAGATTTTCGACCCGGCGCGCACCGCGACGATGTGGCTGTGGGGCAACCTCCAGCGCATTCCCGCGCATCGGCGCGCGCTCCAGGACAGCATCGACTACTGGGAAGAGCACCGGCCCGACCTGATGATCACGATCGACTACCAGGCGTTCCACCTCTACCTCGGGTCCGCGGCGCGCAAGCGCGGCATCAAGGTGCTGCACTACGTGAGTTCGCAGTTCTGGGGCCGCCGGCTCTGGACGCTGGAGCCGATCCGGCGCGCGTACGATCACGTGCTCTGCATCCACGAGTTCGAAAAGGCCTACTACGACGAAGCGGGTATTCCCGCCACGTTCGTCGGCCACCCGCTCTTCGAACGCCTCCGGCACCGCCAGCTGGACCAGAAGCTGATCGACCAGGTCGCCGCGCTGCCGTCTCCCAAGATCGCGCTGCTGCCCGGTAGCCGTCGCGGCGAAATCACCAAGAACCTGCCGCTGATGCTCGACGCCGCGCGACGCCTGCAACCGGGCGCGCACCTCGTCGTCTCCTGCGGACGCCCCGACTCGAAACCGCTGATCGAGGAGTTGGTGGCGGGCTGCGGACTGCCGGTCGAGGTGGTCGATTACGGCACCGGCGAGATCCTGACCGCCTGCGACGCCTCAATGATCACGAGCGGATCGGCGTCCATGGAGGCCGTCTACTACGGCTGTCCCTGCGTGATTCTCTACCGCATCGACCCGCTCAGCTACTACTTCGCCAAGCCGCACATCGCGGGCTTCATCGGGCAGCCGAACCTGATTGCCGAGCGCGAAGTGGCCCCGGAGTTCCTCACGCCGAGCAAGTCGGGCAAGAAGGTCGCGAAAGCGGTGCAGCACCTGCTGGACGACGAGGGTGCGCGCCGCGATCAGCTCGACACGTTCGCGACGATGAAGGCGCGCCTGCTCGACGGGCCGCCCCCCTCGGAACGCGCGGCGGATGTCGCGCTCAAGATGCTGGGCGGATCGCTCAGCGAATCGGAATAGCGATCTCGCGCGCGCTGCCGCCGTCACACTCGACCGATGTCGTGAACACGCGCAGTCCCGTGTAGCGATCCCACGCGGTGACCCGGAAGCGGCCCGCGCCCAGTCCGGCCAGTTCGAACGTCGCCTCTCCCTGCGTGCTTATCGAGCGCTGATAGCGGGGCGCGGCCTCCGCCTGCGCCGATACGACCAGGGCCGGCGGCAACGCGCCCGTGCGCGTCTCCACGCGCAGCCGCAGCGACGAACCACGGGAGAGCGCAAGCTTCCCCAGATCGTTGTCGCCCGCCTCCAGCAGCACGTCGCCGCGCACCGCGGGCGCGTACCCCGGCAGGTCGAAAAACAGCGTCCAGCGCCCGGGCGCCAACCCCTCGAAACGAAGCTGCCCCTCGGCCGCGTGCGCCTCGACGACGAAGCTGCGCCCCTCGGCGTCGGTCGCGACGACACGAGGCGCGGTGCCGCCGGGCGTCGGCGCGTGCGGCAACTCGCAGCGCGCGCGTGCGATGGGCAACAGGTCGATGCGCACCGGCAATGCGGGGTCCGCCACGACGATGCGCTGGCCGGCAACCTGCAAGTCCACGGG
>CBDURV010000454.1:0-4008 GCA_965369495.1 uncultured bacterium | reverse complement strand
TCTGCATCAGCCGCTGGATGGGATCGCCACCACGTCCGCGGCGCGCGGCTCCGGACATTCCCGCGAACATCGCACTGCCAAGCTCCTTGGCATCGATGAAGCCGTCGCCGTTGCGATCCGCCTTCATGGTCAGACGCCCGGCGCGCGGCAGTTCGTCGGCGCCAATCTTGCCGTCCATGTTGGTGTCCATGCGCTTCATCGTCGCGTCCACCGCGCGCTTCATGCGCTCGGGGTCCATGCCGTCTCCGCGCCGGTCCCCCGCACCCCCTCCACGCATGCTCTTCGCCTCGGCCTTGGTAACGAAACCGTCGCCATCCTTGTCGAGCATCTTGAAGACGCGCTCGTTGGGAAGCTCCTCGGGCGAGAGCTTGCCGTCGCCGTTCTTGTCGCGGTTTTCGAACATCTTCTTGCCGCCCGGTCGATCCCGGTCCTGGGCGTCTCCGTCTTGAGCGAAAAGCGGCAGCGGAGCGAGGGCGAGCAGAGTGATCAGGATCTTGTTCATGGGTGCCTCTTGCACCCCTAGGAACCCCCCGCGCCTCCTCGGGTTTCGGCCCCAGTTTCGAGACGTGCACCCAGCGCCTCCGGATTCACCAGACGGCGCGCGGGGCGGGTGAGCCACTCGGCGATCCAATCGGGGTGCGGATGCTGCTCCTTGGCCTCGTCGTAGGGGTATTTCGACATGGCGTGGAAGGGCAGCGGCCCCACCGTTTCGCGCACCGCCTGGTTCATGTCGGCGTCCTTGACCCAGCCCTCGGTCGTCAGGCACCAGTCGCGCACCCAGCCCTCGGGCAGCGGCGGCAGCGCGGAGCCGTCGAACTCGAGCCGCACGCGATCACCGCTGGCGAGAATCGGATAGCGGTCATCGATCTTCGCCAGCAACTCCTTCACGTCGCCGTAGCGCGAGAGCATGCCGCGCGGCATCTGGTCCCAGCGATAAAACGTCTCCAGGTCGTCGTGGCTGTAGCGCCACGGCAGTTCGCCGGACGGGTCCTCGATGCGGGTGCCCACACCGTGGAAACCGGCGACGGCGGAGAGCATGGGCGTCTGCGTCAGCTTGATTTGCTCGTCCGGTCCCGTGCTGAGGAAAAACGAGTCCCAGTGCAATCGCTGCGTGCTGGAGAGTCGAAGTTTGAGGGGGCCCGGGGGCACTTTGCCGGTCAGGTCCACCAGCACCGACTTGAGTTTGCCGGCGGGGAAGCCGGGGTCGTCGTGCGCGCGCTTCCACGTGCCGTCGGCGGCGAGATAGTCGAGCACCGGCATCTGGAAATGCACCGTCTTGGATTGCGATGCGGCGATGGATGCGCTCGCGGTCGGGAACTCGACCCATCCGTCCATGACGAGCAGCAGTCGTTCGGTGGCGGGCACGTCGCCGAAGTCGAGTTCGATCGACCACGGCTTGGCGAGCCCTTCGTACTGTTTGCTGCCTAGCTTTTCGAAGACGACCGCGTGGCGTTGATCGCGCTGGCTGAGTTGCTCGGTCCAGTCGCGGCCGAGTTGGTCGGTCGCGGTCGTCGCCGGCCGCAGATCGCGCAGGCCGTGCACGCGGAACTCCGGGAACTTGCGCACGGTGAAGCCCTCGTTGAGTACGGGGCGCACGTCGCGCGGGTGGTCGATGGCGCGCAGCACGACCTGATCAGCGTAGAAGAGTTCGCGGAACTCCTCGGTGATGTCCACGCGCAGTTTGCCGTCAATCGGCTTGAGCGCGGACCCGGGAATCAGGATCGTCTCGTTGGTGCGCGTCGGCAGGTACTTGCGGTCCGCGTAGGGCAGGCCGAGCGGCAGGCCCGATTGCACGTCCGCGATGAAGTGCCAGCGTTCGCCGTCGTAGGTGTAGACGAAGGGGCAGGAGCCGACCTCCCCCTCGCGCTCTTCGACCGGCAGGCACTGCAGCACGTTGGGCAGCACCACGCCCTGCTCGACGCCGTTGGTCCAGCGCAGCAGGATGCAGTCGATGAGCGTGCGTTGGCCGATGCCGAACGCGACCAGGCCGTCGCGGCAGGTCGCGCCGATGGTCAGATCGCCGGCGTAGACGCGCACCTTGGTGCCGATGCCCATCGCGTTGGTCGCCCCGCCGCGCGGCCGCACGTCGATCCACGCCTTGGGTGAGAACGGGCGCGACAGGAAGACGTTCAGTCCGCCGTCGGTGACCAGGATCAGGTCGCGCGCGCCATCGCGATTGAGATCGCTGCCGATGGCGCGTTCGACGACGCCCTCGTAGGCGATCATCTCAAGCGGCTTCGCATCGATGAAGCCGTCGCCGTTCAGGTCGAGTAGCGGGCCGCGCTTGCCGAGCGACTGGAACTCGCCGTCGGCGAACTTGTAGGCGACGCCGCCCACGCGGATGTCCTCGACGAGGTCGCCGTCGAGATCACCGACGTCGAAGTGCGTGCCGGCCGGCATGGAGTGCGAACGGAACTGCATCTGCCGCAGGTTCTCGAGCCAGACGTTGCCGCCCGGGCGCGCCAGCAGCAGGTCCACGTCGTCGTCGTCGTCGATGTCGATCAGAATTGCGTCGGTCGTGCCGGATCCCTCGATGCCGATGTCCGCCTTGACGAGTCGGAAGATGCTGGCGTCGGCCGTCTCCTCGACCACGCCGCGGTAGAAGTGATCCGGCCCCCCCACGAAGAGGTCCAAGTCGCCGTCGTGGTCCATGTCCCAGAAGACGAGGGCGGTCGCGGGACTATCGAGCTTGAACTCGTGCGCCTCGAAGAGCCATCGGCTGGGTGCCTCCGGATCGGTTCGGTTCAAGTAGAGCCGCACGCCCGAAGGGCCGCCGATGACGAGGTCGGTAAGTCCGTCCTCGTTCACGTCGGCCACCGCGGCGGCGGCACAGACGAAGTCGAGCGGCAGTCCGGCTGCCTGCGTCATGTCCGCGAAGGTAGCGTTGCGGCGGTTGCGCATCACGCGCAGGCCGCCCTCGCTGTTGAGCACGGCATCGCGGGCGCAGTCGCCGTCGATGTCCGGGGCGATGAAGAAACGGGGCGTACCCAGGCTGGGCAAAAGCGTGCGCTCGGTCACGCGGCGCCAGACATCGTCCTCGGAACGCGCCTCCGGGTCGGGCGTGGTGACCGCCTCGATCGGCCGCAGCTTGGTGTAGGCGCCCCGCTCCAGCGCGTCCGCCTTCGCCTTGGGGGGATCCTCGTAGGCGCGGGCGAGGCGGTCGAACTCGGCGGCTCCCTTGTCGCGATCGAGACGCTGGAGGCAGGTGGCGCGGCGCCATTCGGAGATCCTGAACTGCGTCTGGGGCACGAAGTCCTTGCCGCGCTTGACGACCCGGTCGTAGGCGTCGAACGCGGCCTGCCAATCAGGCTCGCTGTACTTGTGGAGCAGTTCGGCGTACTGGATAAGTGCCGCCGCGTCGCTGTCATCGCGTTCGGCGAGGGGCTTCAGCAGCTTTTTCGCCGCCTCCAGGAAGGGCTCTGGGTCGTCCAGATTGGGTGCCAGGCGCTTCAGCGTGCGCGCCAGGTTGAAGGCGATGGCGTCGTCGCTGGGCGCCTGGGTGCGAGCCGTTTCGAGCCGGCGCAGGGCGGACTGGAGCAACAGCACATGGCTGGTGGGCTCGCCCAGCAGGTGGTCCTCCGCCTGGACGGGATGGTTGATCTCGGCCAGGTCGATCAGCGCCATGTCCAGCAGCCAAGCGGGATCGTTCCCGTAGTCGCGGTAGAACGGCGCAAGCTCCACGCGGGCTCGCCGGTCATTCGCGTTGGTCTCGTTGCGGTAAAAGGCGAGGGCACGGGCGTAGGCGGAACTAACGTCCCCGCCCGGTTCGGGTGCGCCGTCACCGCGGTGCACGAAGAGAGCGACGCCGAGCCCTATGCCGACGCCGAGCAGCAGGATGAAAAATCGGTTCACAGCGGAATTCTAGGGTGTGATCCCTAGCCAGTGCATCGATCGCCCAACCGTGCAAATTGAAATACGGGGATTTCTCCCACATGGTGTGGGGGAAATCCCCGCAGGCGTTAGATCAAGATTGTGGAGAAGTACCGCTCCGCCAAGAGCAACCCGACT
>CBDURV010000453.1:0-4025 GCA_965369495.1 uncultured bacterium | reverse complement strand
CCGTACACGGTGGATCGGGCTCCAACGCACATGGCGCAGATCGCCGCGCATCGGTTCCGACTTGTCGTGTGCAGCGCGGCGCGTGCAACCAAGCGCTCGGCGCGACGCCTGGAGCAGCTACGCGATCTGGTTCCCGTATCGACCGTCGTGCTCGTCATCGACGCCTCTCCCCGCGGCCGCGGGGATGCCGCGCTGTTCGCCAAGTTGTTGGCGGAGCGCGGCCTAGGCCTCAACGTCGCGTACTGGAAGCCTTGAGCGCTGGCTCGCGCCGCGTGGTACTGTCCGGTCTTGGAACTTCCCCGACGGACGCGCGGCGACGAGCTTCTTCAACCGGGGGAATTCGGCGCCCTGCGGAATCGACTGAAAACGCTGTCGCAGCGGCATGACCTCGTGACCGTGATCGCGTGCGCGTTCGACCACCGCACGCGCCTGCTTCCGTTCATCGGAGCCGACCTGCGCATGGCACCGGCAGGCGTGAGGGCGATCGGCGCCGCCATGGTTGATTGCGGGTTCCCCAAAACGCGGGTCGTTCTGCAGCAGTGGAACAAGAACTTCCGCCCGTCCGAGATGCGCCTCGACGGACGCATCCCCGACCTGTTTCTCGTCTCGAGCATGCTGCTGCACTCCACGCGCAGCGCCGAGATGGTCGCGGACGCCTGCCGCATCGATCCCGCGCAACGACCGCTCGTCGTCGTGGGCGGCCCCAAGTCCGTCTACGAGCCCTGGGACCCCTTCCGTGCCGACATCAGCGAACCCGAGGGCGCCGACCTCGTCGTCACGGGCGAGGAATTCGTCTGGCTAAGCGTGCTCGAACTGCTGCTCACCGAGCGCGCGGAAGGCGAGTCGATGCGCGAAGTCTTCTTGCGCGTGCGCGACCGCGGACTACTCGACGGCATTCCCGGCCTCTGCTACGCGCGCACCGACCAACACGGTGTGGCGCTCGAAATCGTAGACACCGGCGTTCAACGCCTGCTCGGCGACCTCGATGAACTGCCCAGCTCCACGCTCGGGTACCGCCTGCTCGAGGCCCCCGGCCGCGCCCGCACGTTGGCGGCCCGGCCGCTGGCCACGAACCGCGTGCGCAAACACAGCCCGATCTCGTCGTTGGTGCTGACGTTCGGGTGCAAGTTCCGCTGCCCGTATTGCCCGATTCCCGCGTACAACCAGCGCCAACACCGCCTCAAGAGCCCCGAGCGCATCCGCGAGGAGATGATGGCGCTCTACACCGAGTACGGCTTCCGCCTCTACTTCGGCACCGACGACAACTTCTTCAACGATCACGACCGAGCCTTCGCCATCCTTGACGAGTTGCAGCGTGCACGGCTCCCCAACGGCAAGCCGTTCACGCGGCGCATCCGCTGGGGAACCGAGGCGACGGTGCACGACACGCTGCAGATGCGCGACCACATGGGAACCGTCCGCGGCGGCGGCCTGCGCGCGATCTGGATCGGCGTCGAGGATCTCACCGCGTCGTTCGTCAAGAAGGGCCAGTCGGTAGACAAGACAACCGAAGCGTTCCGCATGCTCATCCGTCACAACATCCATCCGATGCCGATGATGATGCACCACGACGGACAGCCTCTCTACACGCGCGGCAAGCCCTACGGCCTGCTCAACCAGGTGCAGATCCTGCGCGACGCCGGCGCGGTCACGTTCCAGGTGCTCATGATGACCCCGTCCACCGGCTCGGTGCTCTACGACGAGGCGTTCACGAAGGGCATCATGTACCGCAGCGTCAACGGCCACGAAATCGGCCCGCACCAGCTCGATGCCAACTTCGTCGTGGCATCCGAGGAGCCGCGGGCGTGGCGCAAGCAGCTCAATCTCATGGTCGCGTACATGTTCTTCTACAACCCGCTGCGGTTCCTGAAGGCGATCGTCTTCCCCAAGAGCCGCCTCTACCTGGCGGACGTAATCTGCCAGGGCCTCGGCATGTACGGCCTGCTGCACACCTTCCGACGCACGGTCCCCTGGATGTGGAACCTGTGGCGCGGACCCATCGTGCGCTGCACCGAGCCCCCGACCAGCCGCGTGCCGATCGGAAGCCCGGATGGCGGGCGCGCGGACCACGCACTCGATGCGCAGAACAACCCGGTTGCGACGCACGACTAGGTTCAGATCAGGCCGCGTTCGATCGCGGCGATAGTGGCGCGCGTGCGGTCGCGGACGCCGAGCTTCGAGAGCACATTCGAGACGTGGTTTTTCACGGTGCCCTCCGCAAGGCCAAGCACGTCCGCGATTTCGGCGTTGCTGAAACCGCGCGCGACGAAGCGAACTGGGAAGCGCGATTCGGCCTGGCGTTCAGCCTGAGCCAGTGGCCGGCGTTCCTGAACAAGACGCCGGACGCCATCCGCGAGTTCGAAACGCTCATGACGCAGCAGGAGGCCGGGCGGCCCGAGCCGCACCAGGCGCGGATCTACGTCCAACTCGTGCGGATGTACCGCAGTCGCGGACAGACAGACAAGGCGGCCACGGCACTGCTGCGCGGCCTCGCGCGCCATCCCGATGACGACGCGCTGCAAGCGATGGTCGAACGAGACTAGCGCGCCTGCTCGAGTTCGAGTTGCGCCTCGCGGAGAGTGGCCTCCGCGTTGCGAACCTCATTGGCATCGATAAGGCCCTTGCCCGCTTGCTGCCGGAGGTCATCGAGCACATCCTTGGCGCTGCGCACGCGGCTCTCCGCGATGGCGACCTTCGCGCGCTTATCGATCTGCTTCGCGCGCTCGGTGGCCGGCGCAGCGCGAAGCTGGCTCGCGCGAAGCTCGGCGAGTTCCGACCAGCGTGTGACCTCCGCGTTGGCCGCCTCCGCCGCCGCCACAAAGGGGCGCCAGCGAGCCCGATGCGCGAGGCCCATTTCGAACTGCGCCTTCCAGACCCGGCTGATGGCCTCGGCGTTCTTGGCGAACAGGCGCGCCTGCCGCTCCTCGATCCGGTAGCTCTCCAGCACGAAGTCGCGACCATCAACGAGCGGGGCCGCGATGGACGAGTCGGCGACGCTGCGCGAGAGGCGCGTCTCCTCCACGTCGAGACGGCGTCGCTCGACAATCGTGGAGGCACTGATGAGCGTGCCCACCGATTCCAAGAGGGCGGTTTCGTCGATGACGCCCGCGTCGAACTCCGAACGCGCGTTTTCTTCGTTCTTGCGGGCGGCTTCCGCATAGTTCTCCGCGTCGCGCAGGCGCACCTCCGCCTCGGCCGTCTCGACCTCGGATTCCACCGCCATGGGCTTCATCTCTTCGGTCGAATCCGCTTGAGGCTTGGAATCAGGGGAGGCGCACGCGGCAAGAAGGAGTATCGGCAACCAACGCATGCGGGCAGCCTAGCAAACCGATTCCCCGCTCCCGCAGACTCGTGAATAATGCGGGCCACCAATCGCATGCACAAGATCGTCATCCTTCACACGCGCCACGGCCGCAGCACGACATGGCGCTATCTCGAGGATTGGGGGTTCGGCGTGGAGCGCATCGTCATCACGGCGACCTACGAACGCTTTGGAGCGGTCTGTCCCGGACTGCTTGCCACGGGAAGGCTGCCATGGACATTCGGTCTTCGGCCACGCTCGACGATTCGTGGCCGACGCCTCCGACACGTGGGCCGGATCCCGGCTAGGCGATTTCCCGACGAGTCGTGCCCGGTGGCCGCGGCGCAGCACGGATGGACGGTAGTTTTTACGGACCTCGAGCGTGTGCCCGACGGCAGGATGGGCGAGGTCGAAGCGCTGTGGGATGCGCTCGCCGCGTCGTCGCGGGACATTCGCCTGCTCAACGATCCGCGCACACCCAAAAAGCGCGTCCCTGTGCTCGACCTGCTCCACCGCGAGGGCATCAACGAGTTCGCGACCTATTCCATGGCGAACGGCGACATTCCGAAACCGCGCAAGTTCCCCGTCTTCGTGCGGGAGGCGAACGACCACCGAGGCCCCATTTCCGATCTGCTCGCCGACCAGCAGGGTCTTGAACGGTGGCTTGGGGAGATGCGCGCCACGCGTGCCCTGCCGCGCACACCGATCGTGACCGAGTTCGTCG
>CBDURV010000452.1:0-4036 GCA_965369495.1 uncultured bacterium | reverse complement strand
TACGACCCGGCCGCGTTTCAGCTAGGCGATGGATCGTCGGACGACGAGTTGCGCTGCTTGTCGGCGGAGTGATCCTTCGAGGTAACGCCGTCGAACATGTGTTCGCGGCGTTGCTTTTTCGCTTTGCGCCCGGCGGCGCGGCGCTGGCCGCGCACTGCCCGCGTCGCCGGCGCCTTCCGCGGCGCTTCCTCTCCGGCGCGCGAATAGGTGCGCATCACCGCAATCAAAACGCCCACCCACAGGCCGAGTTCGACGAAGTAGCCGAGCAGCGGCGTGAACTTGAACTGCACGACACCGCCGAGGCTGCTTGTCGAGGTGATGCTCATCGCGGTTATCAGGAGTGCGAGCAGCGGAATCGCGGCCAGCGCGACGTAGGCCGCGCGCGGGATCTCCCACCACCCGGCGCGATGGCTCCACGCCGCGGCGACCAACGCGACCGCGAACAGGATGAAGAACCATCCGGGAAACTCGAAGATCAGCAGATTGAAGTTGGACCGGTACCCGACCACTTCGATGGCGAACCCACTCCAGTCGCCGAACTGACTCATCAGTTTGGCGACATCCTTTCCCGCGGCCGACCCCACCACCGAGACGTTGAACCACTTCGAGAAGCAGAAGAGGAACGCGAGTGCACCCAGAATCAAGATGGTCCGTAGCGACTTCTCGGACATGGATTCGGCATCGGGAGGGGGTGCGGGGGCCGGCGGCGCGCGCCGCGAGTGCCCGGCGAGCGCCTGGGTGACCGCGGCCATCGTCTCCCAGCGCGCCTCCGGATCGCTCTGAAGGCAGCGGCGAATCACGGCGTCGTAGCTTTCGGGCACGCCGCGCGTCGATGAGGCGGCCGCGAACTGCCCGATGGGCAACTCACCCGTCAGCATCTCGTAGGCGAGTACGCCAAACGCGTAGATATCCGCCCGCGCATCGACAGCGCCCGGCCGACTCAACTGCTCCGGCGCCATGTAATACGGCGTACCGAGCGCCTGCTGTGTGCGACTCAAACCGTCGGCGTCCGCCAAGCGAACGAGCCCGAAGTCCGCCAAGCGAACGTGCCCATCCTTGCCCAGCAGCACGTTCTCCGGCTTCACGTCGCGGTGCACGACACCCTCGCCATGCGCGTACGAGAGCGCATCCCCGACTTCGCGAAGAATGCGGGACGCCTCGTCTACGCCGAGTGCCCCGTCCCGCAGCCGATCGCGCAGACTGCCCCCGTCCACGTGCGCCATGATGATGTAGAGCAGACCGTGCGCCTCGCCGAAGTCGTACACCTGGACGATGTGCACATGGTTGAGACGACCCAGCACCTTCGCCTCGCGCAGGAACCGTTCCGCGAACTCGGGGTCGGCGCCCAACTCCGCCGGCAGGATCTTGATCGCCACCGGCCGGTCGAGTCGCTTGTCGCGGGCGCGGTAGACGGCCCCCATGCCGCCGCGGCCCAGCAGCGTCTGGATTTCGTATCCGGGAAAGTGCGAGGCGAGCGACTCGGGCGTCGGGGCGGCGAACGTCGCGGCGGTCGGACTCTCCGCGGCGCCCTCCATAAGGCAACGCGGACAAAGGCCTTCGGGCTCGGCGCCGGTCAGCGCACGGCCGCAGCGGGGGCAAGTGTGGTTTTCCATCTCTGCAGGCTCTTACAGGCGGGCGCTCGAAAGGTTACAGGACGCGAAAGAGCGATTGGATTTCGTCTTCGATTTCCGTCTCGCTCTCAACGGTTTCCGCGACCGCCGCGCGCAGCGCCTCACGATAGCGCTGGCGAAGCCGGTGCGCGGCCACCTTCACGGCCCCCTCCGTCATTCCGAGGTCGGCAGCCACATCCGCGTAGGGCGGACCGCCACCGGCGAGCCCCGCCTTGAGCGCATCGAAGAGGCCTTCCTTGTCGCGCACCGCGTACTCCGCGCGTAGGCGCCGCAGCGCGAAGTGCAACAGCGAGTGCGCCCAGGCGCGGTCGAAGAGCGCGTTGGGGTCGTCTCCGTCCGCCGATTCCAGCGCGTAGCGCTCTTCGGCATCCAGGGAGAGGTGCGGCCGATCGCCCCCGCGCTTGGCCGCCGTGCGCGCCGCTTGCTCGTTGCGCATGTAGTTCTCGAAGGAGGTGCGCAGGTAGCCGCGAAAGCGCCCGCGCGCAGGATCGGCGCGCGCGATGTCCTCGCGTTCGAGCAGGCGCGCGAAAAAGCCCTGCACGAGATCTTCGGCCGCGTGCGCATCGTTGCCGCGCCGGCGCGCCACGGCATAGAGCGGATACCAGTACTCGCCGCAAAGCTGGTCGAGCGCACGCGCGCCCTCCGGCGTCCGGTGGCCCGCACTCAGCACGACGCTCCAGCAAGTCGTTCGAAACGCGCTCACGCGCACGTTATACAGCGGTACGATTCCGGGATGTTGACGCTCGACCAATTCCTCGACGCCTGCGCCCACGAGACGACCGTGATCCAGCACCTCGCCACCAAGGTCCCCGAGGGCGCACTCGACTACCGCCCCACCGACGGCCAACGCTCCATGCTCGAATTCATGCAGTACATGACGCGCATGGCGGCGCTGCCGATGGCGCGCGCCGTGACGGGCGATTGGGAACGGAACGAAGAGTTCGCCGCGGAATCGGAGGCGGTGACCGCAGAGACGTTCGCGGCCGAAATGGATCGCCAGATGGAAATCCTGCGCGAGGAGGCCGCGAAACTTGCCGATCGACCGCTCGACTCCGAGTGCAGCATGCCCTGGGGCGTGACCTGCACTCTGGGTGAATTCCTCGTCAACGGGGTGCTCAGCACCTTCAAGTGCTACCGCATGCAGTTTTTCCTCTACTGCAAGTCGGCGGGCGCCCACGAACTCGGCCCCGCGCAATGCTGGATGGGAATCGACCCGCCCGGCTAACATGCGCGCCCATGTACGAGTCGGTCCGCGCTTTCCTAGACGCACTCGAAGCCGCGGGCGAACTGAGGCGCATTCGGGAGCCGGTTTCGCCGCTACTCGCGATCGCCGAGCAGACCGACCGTGAGTGCAAGTCACCCTGCGCGCGGCGCAGCGCAACGGCGCACGAGTTCGACGCCGGCCACTGCGGGCAGGGTGGCCAGGCGCTGCTTTATGAAAACGTCGAGGGCAGCGACTTCCCGCTGCTGATCAACGCGTACGGCTCCTACACGCGCACCGAGATGGCGCTCGGAGCTTCCTTCCCGGCGCTGGCGGCGCGCCTCGAATCGCTCACCAAGCCGGTACCGCCCAGGTCGCTGGCTGAGGCGTTCGCCAAGGCGAAGGAGTTGCTGCCGCTGCTGCGCGTGCCGCCCAAACGCGTGCAGAGCGGACCCTGCCAAGAAGTCGTCAAGCTGTCGCGCCTGAACGAGGTCGATCTGACGCGCCTGCCGATCCTCAAGTGCTGGCCGCTCGATGGCGATCCGGAAGCGGTCGGCTCCCCGATCAGCGCGCAGGACTCGGGCACGGCGGGCGGCGACGGCCGCTACATCACCTTCGCGGGCGTGCACACGGTCCACCACCGCGACAAGGGCGAGGCCAAACCGGCGAGCCACAACATCGGCATGTACCGCATGCAGTTGCTGGGACCGACAAGCCTCGCCATGCACTGGCACATGCATCACGACGGCGCATCGCACTGGCGCAGTTGGAAGCGCGCGGGCGAGCGCATGCCGGTTGCGATCTGCCTCGGCGGCGAAGCGGTACTCCCGTACGCGGCCACGGCACCGCTCCCGCCCGGCATCAGCGAGCTGTTGATGGCCGGCTTCCTCAACGGCAAGGGCATTCCCATGGTGGCGGCGCAGACCGTGCCGCTGCGCGTCCCCGCCAATGCGGAAATCGTCATCGAGGGCTACGTGAGCACCGAATGCGGCATGCCCGGCTGGGATCCGCGCGGCGACGAACCGCTCGGCCCCGGCGCGGTGTTCGAGGGGCCGTTCGGGGATCACACCGGCTACTACTCGCTGCCCGATCGCTACCCCATCATGGAAGTCACCGCGATCACGCACCGCCGCGACGCCGTCTACCCGACCACGATTGTCGGCGCGCCGCCGCAGGAGGACTACTACCTCGGCAAGGCGACCGA
>CBDURV010000451.1:0-4038 GCA_965369495.1 uncultured bacterium | reverse complement strand
CGCGAGATCGGGCTGCTCTTCCGTCGCGCCGACGCCCACGGTGACGATGTTGGTGATCTCATTGTCCGTCTGCGGGTTAACGGGCACGCACGCAATCGGGCCGAAGGCGAGCAGGGCGAAGGGCAAGGCAGGGCGAAAACAGCGTATCCAGCAAGAGTGCATCGTGTTCATCGGACGACTCCCGCGCCGGTTCTATTCCGTCGGCGCCGCTCCCGTTCGGGGGGCAGGTCGAGCGTTTCGAGGAAGCTCCGAAGATCCTGGGGCAAACGACGCGGTTCGCCCTGCCGATCCACGGCCGCCAGGAAGACGCGCCCCTCCGCGCAAAGCACGTCGTCGCGCACGCGGCGCACCTCGTAGGCGAAGGTCAGGCGGATAAACGAGTAGTCCTCGACGCGCGAAATGACTTCCAACTCGTCATCGAACTCCGCCGGGGCGCGGTACTTCACCCACGCCTCGATGACCGGCAAGAAGCACTCGTGCTGACGCTCGGTGTCCGCGTAGTTGAAGCCCCACTCGCGCATGGCCTCCACGCGCCCACACTCCATGTAGCTGAGATAATTGGGGTGGTAGACGCGTCCCATACAGTCGGTTTCCCCGTAGCGGACGCGCAGGCGCAGGCGGTGTTCCATCGGAATCGCGGAGGATAACACGGCCAGAGACGATGTTTTCGGGCAGGACCTGAGGCGAGGTTTTGGGCAGGAACTGTCCGCCGTCGCCCGGCGCCCGTATTCTTGTGCGACTCGCGCCCCCGCACCCCCTTCCACCGATGAATTCGACCAACCGGCTCTCGCAATCCCAGCGGCTCGCCCGCCTCGCGTTCGGCGTGCTGCTCGTCGTCGGGGGCATCGTCGTCTTCTCGATTTCCAAGCGGGTGGATCCGGACAATCGCGGGGCGCTGATCACGATCGTGATGTTGATCGTGGGCACCGGCTGGATCGGCCAGGCCATTCGCGGCCAGCGCGAGTCGGCGGCGGTTCGCGAACTGAAGCCCCTGCCCGGGCAGCGAGTTTCCATCGACAAGACCATGTTGGGCCTGGTCGCGGCTTGGCTCGTGCCGGGCGCCGGCCATTGGATGCTGGGCCAGAAGCAGAAGGCGATCCTCTACTTCACGACGATCACGATCACCTTCCTGATCGGACTCGCCCTGGCGCAGGGCCGCAACTTCAACTACGAGCGGGACGCCGTCTACTTCCTCGCCTACGCGTTCAACGGCGTCGAGACTTGGCTGGCGTGGATCAGCACGCGCAACCTCGCGCGCACCGAGCTGATCCCCTATTACCAACTGGGCTTTCTCTACAGCGCGGTCGCCTGCCTGCTGAACGTGGTCGCGATGATGGACTTCCTCGCCACCGCCATGCGCTTCGGCCAATCCGGCGCCATCTCCGCCGGCGGAGATGGCGCGGGCATCTCGATCGACCTAGAGGATCTCTCGTAGTGCCGTACGACCCGCTTCTCTCCCTCATGGGAATCGTGCCCGCCGGCGAATTCGTCTGGCTACTGCCGCTCTGCACGGCGATCGCGATCGTCTCGTCCGCCGCACACCGGGAAGAGTTGCGGGACATTCTGCGCCACGCCGCCAAGAGCGCACTGCTGCTGATTGGCGGCCTGCTGGTCTTCATGGTGTCGGTCTCCTTCCTGTTCGAGTGGCTCCTGCCGTAAGCAATCCACTACCGCACGACATAGCGCCCGCCGGACTCGCGCTCGACGAGGCCCCGCACTTCGAGCGTGACGAGGTAGCCGGCGGCGATTTCGTCCTCCCATCCGAGACGGCCCGCCACCTCGCGTACGGTGGACCCCGATGGCGTGATCGCCCCCAGCGCCGACTGCTCGGCATCCGGCAGGTCGAGCCGCGCGGGATCGCAGAAGCCGAGTGCGACGAAGAGATCCTGCACGCTCCCCAGGGGCGCCGCACCGTCCCGAAGCAGCGCCAACGTGCCCAGCGACTGTTCCTGATCGACCGGGCCCGGCACGGCGAGCACCTCCACTCCGAGATCCGCCGCGTGACGGGCCGTCGTCAACGCTCCGCTACGGCGCCCCGCCTCCACCACCAGCACCGCCTCCGAAAGCGCTGCCACCAGCCGGTTGCGGCGCGGGAAGTTGGCGCGCATGGGCGGCGCGTCATGGGGAAATTCGGAAATCACCGCGCCCGAGGCCGCCACGCGTTCCAGCAAATCGGTGTGCTCCGGCGGATACGGGCGCGCAAGGCCGCTACCCAGCACGGCAATCGTGCGCCCCTCGGCCGCGAGCACCGCCTCGTGGGCGGCCGCGTCGATCCCCCGCGCCAGGCCCGACACCACCGTGAACCCGGCGCGCACCAGATCCGTAGCCAGCGTGCGTGCCATACGCAGGCCATAGGCGCTTGCCTTGCGCGATCCGACCATCGCCGCCGTCCGGTCGCGCGGGCCCGGGAGCTCACCGCGCACGAAGAGCGCGGGCGGCGGATCGGAGAGCCGTTTCAACCCGGATGGGTATTCCGGATCGCCCCAGACGATCGCGCGCGCCCCCAGACGCGCCGTCTCTTCGAGCACCGCCTCGACGGGTTCCTCCCGCAGACGCCGCGCCAGCCTGCGCGCTTCGTTGCGCGTGATGCGCAGTCGTTCCGCGAGCATCCGCGGATCGGGGTCAGACAGTTCCCCTGGGTCGCCGCCCGCATCCAGGAAGGTGCGGAAGCGCCGCGGCCCGAACTGCGGAACGAGCGCCGCCCTTAGCGGACCGGATTGAAATTCGAGCGAACCGGATCGAAAAACGAGTTCCTTCACACCCTATAGTCGTGAGTGGGTAGCAAAAATCCTCGCGACAGCGGGCGTGGCGCGCCCAAGTCGGGCTGGGATAAAGACTTGGCGTCACCAAGCCGCCTGGGCGTATTAGGCTAGTGGCATGTTTAGGCGCGGTTTTGTCCTGCTCGCACTCGGTTGCTCCCTCGGTCTTCTATTCGCCACCTGGCTGCAGCCGCGGTCGGTGCAGGGCGATGATGCGCCGCCCGAACTGATGCGCGACCCCGCGCCCCCGAGCGCCAAGACGCGCGACTTTTCGCGGCCGTTCGTGGAGGCGACGCGCACGGTGCGGCCCACCGTCGTGCAGATTCTCAACTTCCAGCGCGACCCGCGCACCGGTCAGCTCTTCCGCGCCGGAAACGGCTCCGGCTTTCTCTTCTCGAAGCAGGGACACGTCCTGACCAATCGCCACGTGATCCAGGGCGCCCGGAGCCTCGCGATCAAACTGATGGATGGAACGACGCTCACGAAGGTGAAGGTGCTCGGCGCCGATCCGCGCAGCGACGTCGCGGTGCTGCAGGTGACGTCCGAGAACGTGCTGCCCTACGCCGAGCTCGGCGACTCCGACCGGTTGGAGGTGGGCGAATGGGCCATCGCCATCGGCGCGCCATTCAATTTCGAGTCGAGCGTGAGCGCCGGCATCATCAGCGCGGTCGGGCGCACCGGCGTGCTGGGCAGTCCGCGTGGCGGCCTCACGGAGTACTCCGAGGCGTTCATCCAGACCGACGCCGCGCTCAACCCCGGCAATAGCGGTGGCCCGCTGATCAACCTCGACGGACAGGTGATCGGCATCAACACGGCCATCGAGACGGGTCGCGGACAGCGCGGCAACGTCGGCATCGGCTTCGCCATTCCCATCAACCTCGCCCGCACGATCGCCATCTCGCTCATCGAGCGCGGCGTGGCCAAGCGCGGCTGGATGGGGCTCGAAATCGGCTGGGTGCGCGGCCCGGAGCTGAAGGCGAAGTTCAAGGTCAACCTGCCGGGCGCCCTGATCGTCACCAAAGTGCTGCCCGACTCGCCGGCGGAGGCCGCGGGCCTGCGGCAGGGCGACATCCTCGCCCGCGTCGACGGCCACTCGCTCAAGGACGCCAAGATCCTCAGCGCCCGTCTTGCACAGGCGGGACCGGGCGGCACGATCAGTCTCGAGTACTACCGCGATGGCAAGCAGGCGGCCGCGAAGTTGCGGCTCGCCGAAGAGCGCATCGACACGTTCGGCCTCTCCGTGAAAGACCTCGACGCCGTCACCGCGCGCGAGTTGGGA
>CBDURV010000450.1:0-4042 GCA_965369495.1 uncultured bacterium | reverse complement strand
TCGGCTCGCCGGCTTTAGCCTGACCGCGGAACCACGGCTTGAGACCGTACGCCAGCGCGCTGCTGGCGAGTGCGTGCGTCCCGACCGGGTTGACCAGCAGCACGAAAAACGCCACGACGGCGAGCTTGAGCGTCAGCAGGCTTAAGCCCTCCTTGACCGCAAGCCCGATCACGAACAGGAAGATGCCCAGCGTGTCCACGTTGGTCGCGGCGTGCGTGCGCGCGTAGAAGTCCGGCAGACGGATCACGCCGATGCTGCCGATCAGCATGAAGACCGCGCCCGCGACCAGCAAGAACGCCCCGACGGCTTCCAGCATGGCTAGCGGTCCACCTCGGCGGTGCGGAAGTACTTGCTGACCATGATCGCCCCGATAAAGTTCAAGATGGCGTAGGCGAGGGCGATGTCGACGAACATGTCGAGGCGGCCGAAGAGTTCGCCGATCAACAGGATCAGCGTGACGATCTTGGTGCCGATCACGCCCGCCCCGAGCAGGCGGTCGAAAGCGCTCGGCCCCTGCACGACGCGGTAGAGCGGCAGCACCAGGATCAGGATCAGCATCGCGGTGGCGAAGGAGAGCGCGGTTTCCACGCTAGGAGTCCTCCCCCTCTTCGATCTTGGGGCCCTGCTTGACCTGTGGATCCGTCACGCCCCCCGTGCCCCCCCACATCTGCGCCACGCGGTTTTGCATCGCGCCGTTGAGTAGACCGTCGGCCACTCCCTGATCGAGAGCGTGAATGACGTACTCGTCGTCGTGGATATCGAGCGTGAGGGTGCCGGGCGTGAGCGTGATGGAGTTGCCCAGAACGACCTGCGCCACCTCGTTGGGCTGGTCACTGCGGAAGGTCACGATGCGCGGATCGATGCGGCTCTCGCCGGCGACGATCATGCGCGTCACGTAGACCGCCGAAACGACGATCTGGTAGAGCAGCCACGGCACGTAGACGAGCGCGCGCAGCACATTGAGGTGAGCGCGGCGCGCCGGTCCGCCCCGCCGCGGTCGCAGGCGCCGGATGGCGTCGTTGAAGCCGAGCACGAGCACCACGGAGACGACGCCAAGGGAGAGGTGAAAGCCGTCGAACTTGCCGCTGAAGACGATCCAGAGCAGCGCGAGGAAGATCGCCTGGTTGACGATCTGCGTCCACCGCAGTTCGCTCCTCCGCCGCCGTCTACGCCTCACGAGCATTAGTGCGCGATTTGTACCAGAAAAACGACCGGCTTGAAGCGTCCTACAACACGCTCTTGACGAGTTGCCGCGCGATGACCATCCGTTGCACCTCGCTCGTGCCTTCGCCGATTTCGCACAGCTTCGCATCGCGCAGCATGCGCTCGACCGGGTACTCGCGGCTGTAGCCGTTGCCGCCCATGATCTGGATGGCCGAGTCGATCGTCTCCATCGCCATTTCGGACGAGTAGAGCTTGGCGATCGACGCCGAGTAGTTGATGTTGTGCCCCTGGTCCTTGAGGTGGGCGGCGTGGTAGCAGGCGAGGCGCCCGAGGTGGATGCCGGTGGCCATGTTGGCGAGTCGCTCCTGGATCGCGCCGAAGTCGGCGATCGACTTGCCGAACTGCTTGCGCTCCGCCGCGTAGGGCAGCGCCACGTCGAGCGCGCCCTGCGCGAGGCCAAGCGACAGCGCGCCGATGCTGATGCGCCCGGAATCGAGCGTCTGCATGAACTTGCGGAAGCCGGTGCCCTCTTCGCCGAGACGGTTCTCGTCCGGCACGCGCACGTTCTCGAGCACCAGCTCGCGGGTGTCCGAGGCGCGCAGGCCGAGCTTGTCCTCGAGGGTGCCCAGATTCACGCCTTCCCAGTCGCGCTCGATGATGAAGGCGGTCACGCCCGCGCCGCCCGGCTTGTCGGGGTTGGTGCGCGTGGTGATGATCACGGTGCCGGCGTGGGTGCCGTTGGTGACAAAGACCTTCGTGCCGTTGACGACCCACTCGTCGCCGTCGCGTACGGCCGTAGTCGTGGTCGCGCCCGCGTCGGAGCCCGCACCCGGTTCGGTCAGGCCGAACGCGCCCAGCATCTCGCCGCTCGCCAGCTTGCGGAGGTACTTCTCCTTCTGGCGATCGGTGCCGAAGGCGTAGATCGGGTTGGTGCCCAGCGACGTGTGCGCGGCGACCGTGATGCCGGTCGTGCCGCAGACACGCGAAAGCTCCTCGACCACGATGGTGTAGCTGAGGTAGTCGAGACCCGCGCCGCCCACTTCCTCCGGGAAGGGAACGCCGAGGAAGCCCATTTCCGCCAACTCCTTGACGGTCTCGTGCGGGTACTCCTTGCTCTCGTCGATGGCGGCGGCGCGAGGCTTGACGACCTCCTGCGCATAGCGCTGCGCCATTTCGCGGATCTCGTAGTGGTGGTCCTCGAAGAACGGGACCGGGTCCTTCATCGTGATGTCGGCGCCAATAGCCATATCTTTAGTCCCTCAGAATCGCGCGCGAGATGACCAGTTTCTGGATCTCGGTCGTGCCCTCGTAGATTTCCGTTATCCGTGCATCGCGGAAGTATCGCTCCACGGGGTAGTCGCTGCAGTAGCCCGCCCCACCGTGAACCTGCACCGCCTCGCGCGCGGCCCAGTTCACGCTCTGCGAGGCGAACACCTTGGCGGCGGCCGCCTCCTTGGAATGCGGCCGCTTCTGGTCGCGCAGCATGGCCGCGTTGCGGATCATGAGGCGCGACGCGATGATGCGCGTTTCCATGTCGGCCAGCTTCCACTGGATGGGCTGGAACGCCGCGATCGGCTTGCCGAACTGCTCGCGCTCCTTGGCGTAGGCGATCGAGCTTTCGAGGCACGCCTCCATGATGCCGAGCGCCTGCGCCGCGATGCCGATGCGGCCGCCGTCAAGGATGTGCAGGGCGATCTTGAAGCCCTGGTCCTCCTCGCCCAGCATGTTGGCCGCGGGCACGCGCAGCCCATCGAGAATGACTTCGACGGTGGAAGACGAGCGAATGCCCATCTTGGATTCCTTCTTGCCGACCGCGAGGCCGTCCCAAGCAGTTTCGACCACAAAGGCCGAGATGCCGCGGCCGCCGGCGTCGGGCGTCGTGCGCGCGAAGATGACCATCAGGTCCGCCTGGTCGCCGCTCGTGATCCACGCCTTGTTGCCGCTCAGGACGTACTCGTCGCCGTCCTTGACCGCCTTGCACTCGAGGTTGCCCGCGTCGGAGCCGGCGCCGAATTCGCTCAGCGCGTAGGCGCCCAGCATTTCGCCGGTCGCCAGCTTCGGCAGGTACTTCGCGCGCGTCGCCTCGTTGCCGTAGCGGTTGACGCAGTTGGAGACGAGGCTGTTGTGGACGGAGATCGTCACGCCGACGGAAGCATCGACCTTGTTGATCTCCACCAACGCCTCGGCGAGCGCCAGGTTGCCCATCTCCACGCCGCCGAATTCCTCGGGAATGAGCATGCCCAGGAGACCGAGTTCGGCCGCCTTCTTGATCTGCTCGGTGGGGAAGGCCTCCTGCTTGTCGCGCTCGGCGGCGCCGGGGCCGCACTCGTCCTTCGCAAAGGCGCGCGCCATTTCACGAATGGCTTGAATGTCTTCAGACAGTTCGAAATCCATGGTCTGTGCCGATCTTCCTAGGAACTTCCTAGGAACTCTGTCCGTAGTCGTAGAAACCCCGCCCGCTCTTACGACCGAGGTGGCCCGCGAGGACCATCTTGCGCAAAAGCGGCGACGGGCGGTACTTGTCATCGCCGAGTTCGCTCTGGAGCACCTCGAGGATGGCGAGGCAGACGTCGAGTCCGATGAAATCGGCCAGCGCGAGCGGGCCCATCGGATGCGCCATGCCCAGCTTCATGACCGTGTCGATCGATTCCGGCGTGGCGACGCCCTCGTGCACGCAGCAGATCGCCTCGTTGATCATCGGCAGCAGCACGCGGTTGGAGACGAAGCCCGGCGAGTCGTTGACCTCGACCGGCTCCTTGCCCAGTTCGCGCGCGAGCGACATGACGCGGCCGGTCGTCTCGTCCGACGTGTCCTGGCCGCGAATGACCTCGACCAGCTTCATCATCGGCACCGGGTTCATGAAGTGCATGCCGATCAC
>CBDURV010000449.1:0-4051 GCA_965369495.1 uncultured bacterium | reverse complement strand
CCGCCTCGCTCGGCAACGGCGCCTGGTAAAGGCGGTCCGGATCGACGCCTGCCCACGTGGAGTCGCCCTCCTTCTCCTCGCGCGGCATCGCCTCGAAGTAGATGCGCACCGAGCCCACATCGATCATGTCGCCCGGGCGCAACGACTTCGTCTCAACGAGGGAGCCGTTCACGAAGGTGCCGTTCTGGCTCCCGAGATCGCGCACGACGGTCTGACCGTCGGCCGTGGCGAAGACGACGTGCTTACGCGAGACGCGGATGTCGCGAACGGGAATCTCGGCCGAACTCGACCGACCAACCGTCACTTCTTTTTGGTCGATGGTGAGGGTTTTTGTGTCCCCCTCCTCGATCACGATGAATGTCGGCAAACGATCGGTCTCCTACGCTGAGTGATTGGGTGAATGGCCCGACTCACAGGCTACCGGAGAGAGCGATTTCGCACAGCCCAGCAGAAAAAAGTTGCTGATCGCCGCAACTCTTTGAGACATCGCAGGTTACGACCCGCAAGATCGCTCAATCCCGAAAATCGGTCGATTGCCAAGGGAGAGCACGGCAGAGGTGCCGTTGCCGTCGCATACAGCATCTCGTAGGATAACGACCGGTGATCCGCAAGATAAAGCCCCACTACTCGCTTGGAGATGTCGCCCGCATGGCCGGGATGGAGAGTCGCGAACTGCGGCATTGGGAGGAGACAGGCCGCATTCCCGCGGCGCGTCGCAGCCCCGAAAACCACCGCATCTACGACTTTGACGAGGCGCACGCGATCGTCGAACTCGTGCGCGGCGGCCAGCATCGCCGCATCGCCGTGGTCAACCAGAAGGGCGGCGTCGGCAAAACGACGACCAGCTTCAACCTCGCTGGTGCACTCAGCGCGCGCGGGCGGCGCGTGCTCGCCATCGATCTCGACCCGCAGGCCAACCTGACCGAATCGCTCGGCATCGACCTGGAGCCCGACGACCTGACCGTCGAGGAACTCTTCGTCAACGACGAGATCATGGGCGAGCAGGCGGTGCTGGAAACACGCTTTCCCGGCTTGCACTGCATCGCGGCGCGACCGCGCCTGGCCGGCGTGGAAATCAAGATCTTCGATGCGTTCCTGCGCGAAACGATCCTGGAGCGCAAGCTCAAGCCGCTCTACGAGAAGTACGACTTCATCCTGTTCGACTGCCCGCCCAACCTGAGCCTCGTCACGGTCAACGCCCTCGTCTGCTGCGAGGAGGCGATCGTGCCCATCGAGGCGCAGTCCTACTCGCTCAAGGCGATTTCCGACCTCACCAACACGGTCGCGCTGATTCGCAGCCGCCTCGACCGCGGTGTGACGCTGCGCTTTTTGCCGACCAAGATCGACGGGCGCGTGAAGGTGGCCGCCGAAATCCTCGAGGCGGTCAGGGGCGGCCTGCAGGACCGCGTTTTGCCGTCCGTGCGCACCGACGCCAACCTGGTGCGGGCGCCCATGGTCCGCGCCCCGGTCAACTTCGCGTTCCCCCGCAGCAAGGGGGCGCGCGACTACGGCCGACTGGCGGACATCCTGATCGAGGAAAAGACCGCCCCCGAACAGAACGCTTAGCCGAAACCCACTGGGTTCGGGATTTCGGCCCCTCCGGCGCGCTGCTAGAATCGCGGCCCCATGTTCGTAGTGCTGCGAAACGGATGCTCCCCCGCGGAGCGCAATCGCGTGGTGGAAGCGATCGAGGATGCGGGCCTTTCGGTCCACATCTCCGAGGGCCACCACCGCGTCGTCATGAGCATCGTGGGCGACGAGGATCGCCTGCGCGATGTCCCGCTCGACTCCTTCCCGGGCGTCGAGAAGGTGGTGCCGCTGCGGCGCCCCTACCGGCTCGCCGCGCGCGAATCACGCGCCTGCGACACCGTCGTGCAGGTCAGCAACACCGCCATCGGCGGCGACGCGCTGACGATCATCGCGGGACCGTGCGCCATCGAAAAAGAGGAGAGCTTCCTCGAGGCGGCGATCGCGGCGCGGGACGCCGGCGCGCACATCCTGCGCGGCGGCGCGTTCAAGCCGCGCACATCGCCGTACAACTTCCAGGGCCTCGGCGAAAACGGCCTGCGAATCCTGCGCAATTGCGGGCAGGAAGTCGGGCTACCCGTCGTCACAGAGGCGATGGACACGCGTCACGTCGAGTTGGTCGCGCGCTACGCCGACATGATCCAGATCGGCACGCGCAACATGCAGAACTTCCCGCTGCTCGAAGAGGCGGCGGAAACAGGCAAGCCGATCCTGCTCAAGCGCGGTCGCGCCGCGACCGTGACCGAGTGGCTCTGCGCCGCCGAGTACATCCTCAACGCCGGCAACGGTCGCGTGGTGCTCTGCGAGCGCGGCGTGCTCTCCCACGACCCGGCAGTCCGCAACCTGCTCGATCTGTCGTGCGTACCGCTCGTACGCCGGCTTTCGCACCTGCCCATCATCATCGACCCGAGTCACGGCACCGGACGCCGCGAACTGGTGCCCGCCATGGCGCGCGCCGGCGTCGCCGCGGGCGCCCACGGCGTCATGATGGAGATGCACCCGCATCCCGACCGCGCGCTTTCGGACGCGGGCCAGGCTTTGCTGCCGAGCGAACTGGAAGCCATCCTCCCGGTCCTGCACGCGATCCACGAGTTGCTCGCCACGAATAGCTGGAACAGTCGCGCCAATTCCTAAGAACGGAGACTCCCGAATGCGCCCGCTGATTGCCGGAAACTGGAAGATGCACAAGACGCGCTCCGAGGCGCAGGCCCTGGCGCGAGAGATCGCACTCGGCCTCCCGCAGCCTTTGGACGACGTCGAGGTCGCCCTCTTCCCGCCGTTCACGGCTCTCGGGGATGTGGTCGCCGCGGTCGCCGACAGCGACATCCAGGTGGGCGCGCAAAACATCTACCCCGAGGACCAAGGCGCCTTTACCGGCGAAATCTCGCCGCCGATGCTGCTGGATGCGGGCGCGACCTGCGTGCTCTGCGGCCATTCCGAGCGACGGCACATCATGGGCGAAAGCGACGCGATGATTAATCGCAAGGTGCTCGCCGCGCTGGGCCACGACATCCTCCCGATCCTCTGCGTAGGCGAAACGCTCGAGCAGCGCGAAGCCAACGAAACCGAGCAGGTCATCACGACCCAACTCGCCGCGGGCCTCGAGGGCGTCGGCCAGGACCACGCCACGGAGGTCACGGTCGCCTATGAGCCGGTCTGGGCGATCGGCACCGGCCGCACCGCCACCGCCGCACAAGCGGGCGAGATCCATGCGCAGATTCGCGCCCTCCTCAACGAGCGTTTTGGGGGTGCGGGGGCGCAGATTCGCATCCTCTACGGCGGCAGCGTCAAGCCGTCCAATGCCGCCGAATTGCTCGGAACCGCCGAGATCAGCGGCGTGCTGGTGGGCGGCGCGAGCCTGCAGGGCGAAAGCTTCTGCGGGATTGTGAAGGCTGCGCTTAAGTAGGTGATAGCCCGCTCGCTAGCGGTTTTGGGCTTTGGGTTTTGGGTTTTGGGTCGCTACCAGTCCGGCTGCCGGCGAATGAGTGGGCTGGGCACTCGGTCGGCCCTTCGGGTTGGGGCGTCGGGCGATTCTCACAACCCTTCCGGTTGCGGGTAAACTCCGGGGCTTCACGGAAATCGACACATGATCGCTGGAATCCTGCTCCTCGCCTCTGCCTTCGGAATCTTGAAGGGCTTCATTTTCGTCGCCTTTGTCTTCGTCTCGCTGCTGCTCGTGCTGGTCGTGCTGCTGCAGGAGCCGAAGGGCGGCGGATTGTCGGGCGCCTTCGGCGGCGTCGGCGCCGAGACGTTCGGCGTCCAGACCGGCGGCGTGAACCGGTTCACCAGCATCTTGGCGGGGCTCTTCTTGTTCCTCGCCATCATGTACGCGGCGATCCGTGAAGAGGCGCCGGCCGCCCCCTCGGACTACGAGCGGGAAGAGGTGACGGATCCCGCGGGTGGCGGTGATCCCGTCAGCGACGACAAGCCCGAGGACAAGTAGTCCCGTGGCGTCGCGCTCCAAAAAGAAGGCCAAAAACACGGAACGGGCAGCTGGCTCTCCGCGCAGCATGACCGGATACGG
>CBDURV010000448.1:0-4055 GCA_965369495.1 uncultured bacterium | reverse complement strand
CTGGGGGGCGCTGAAGCGCCGGCCCGCCGGGCTCCTGCGCCTGACGCGGGCCGGTGGGTCGAACGCGGCGGGAGGCGCGGCGGAACCGGCGAGTACCCGAACGGGTCCCGAGACCTTCGCGCATCGCCGGGAGTTGCTGATTCTCGCGGTAAAGGCGCTGGAGCTGCTTCCGGAGCACGATCGGCAGTTGGTCCGATGGACCGCGGAGGGGGTTTCCATCCAGGATGCCGCGGATCGACTCGGGCTCTCGTATCGTGGCGCCCAGGCCGCCTCCCGCCGCGCGCAGGAGCGGTATCGCAAGACGTTTCAGGTCGTGACGGGCGGCTGAGGATTTTTGGCGAATCCGATTTACGCGCTTCCGGTTCTTGAGTGGACACGGAGGAACAGCATGAATCTACGATCGATTGCGGCGGCCCTGCTCGCGGCCAGTCTTGTGGCTTGCGGTGGTGGCGATTCGATATTCTTGACCGGATCCGGCGACCTGAGCGCGCGAATCACGACGGACGCGGCCACCTCGAGCGACAAGTCCGATGTGAAAGCCGTCGTTTCGTGGGACTCGCTCGGTGCGGTTCCACGCAGCACCGTATGGCTCCGCGTCGAGTCGAGTTCGACCGCCTTGGTCGATTGGGTTGCCGTGACGGAATCCGGGCTTCGCCGCGCTCCGGACCGCGTGGGCGAGTTCGTTGGGATTCCACCCAACGGCAGGCTTGAGGGCGACGTCGCGCCCGCTCCCGGCGATCTTGATCCGATCCTCGACGTCGCGATCTGCAGGGT
This sequence comes from uncultured bacterium, assembly GCA_965369495.1. Classification (GTDB taxonomy): domain Bacteria; phylum Planctomycetota; class PLA2; order PLA2; family PLA2; genus JBCDBY01. The sequence goes on along the minus strand of CBDURV010000448.1, from coordinate 3,281 downwards.
TCCGATAGGGGAGGAATTCCCGGATCCGAGCGATCTGAGCATCAAGTCGGACGGTCCTATCGACATCATCACCAAGCGATTCATATGGGACCTGCGAGTAGGCGGGAGCCCGACCGGGGGCGATGTCCAGGTCCTACGCATCGGCGCCCCGACGGGCACCGCTCCGCTCAATGGCGCGACATTCAGCAACTGGGCGCAACCCGGCATTTCCGCAGGGGCGAAGTTCAATATCGGGAGCAACGGCGGCACGCCGTTGACCTTCGTGCCCAGCATCGATTCGGTGACACGCGCCCTGATTGGCGGCAGCTTCGCGTCGCAACTCGCTGTCATCCCGCGTTTTACCTCGGCTGAGGAGATCGCCGTCACGGCAAACAGAATCCTCATACAGGCTGAGCCGACGGTCTGGACGGTGGCGTCGTGGAACGAGACGCTGAATCAATGGGGCGGCGAGACAGCAGCGCTCGCGATCCCTCGCGATATCGCCATGCAGGCGGATGGATCCGCCATCGTGACCGATGAGCGCGCCATTACGCGGGTGCGCGGGGGGGCGGCAGGCGCAATCGAGTTCGTTACCGAATTCAGTTCGGTGTACGTCCCCAGAGCGCCGCTCTACTTTCTGAACGCCCTGCGGATTGCGGACGACGACGCGATCGCCGCGTTCTGGGATGGCGCGGACTCCATCATCTATCGTTCGTACAGCGTCTCGGGCATTGCCAATTTTGCCGATGTGGGAGAGACGACGGTGGCCGGCAAGCCGACCCAGACGGTCTTTGCCGGCACCAACGCGCTGACGACCGACCAGGTCAACTCGTTTCTGCACTTGGTGGACTTCTCCACCCGGGACCTCCCGACAGCACAGTCGTTTTCAGTGCCCTCCCCGAGGGACGTCACGACGATCGACGAGGACGACGGCTCCCTGCATGTCTACTGCGCCAATTCGCTCGGTCTGTATTGGCTTCACTTCTCGGTGACGGGCAAACTCCTCGCGCAGGGTCAGCTTCCCGTTCCGAAAACGAACGCCGCATTCGTCGCGGCCGGTCGCGATTCATCGGGCGACTGCTGGCTCTACATGAACGACGAGGACACCGGGGACGGAGTCGTCATGCATTCCGAGGGCCCGCCGACGGCCGCGATGACCTACCAGTTCGTGAAGTAGCGTGAGAGTCGGAGAGTCAGAGTCGGTACCCAGAGTCGGTACCGGTTTGGAGCTAAACGGCCGTAAGTCTGTGTGATCGCCGGGTTTGCGGGCGCTTCTACCGGCATTGGGGTCCGGCTGGGGCACCCCCGCCGCCCAGCAGTCCCCCGACAACTGCCAAACCGGACCCCGGTGCCGGTTCGTTTCGCTGTAAGTGCTTTGAACCGAACGGGTTGGACGCGCGTATTTTCAAACCGGTACCGAACTCGGGTACCGAACTCGTCGAGTGGATCGCGGCGATACCACCCGCAGAGGCGCAGCGAATCCGATCGGACACCTCGTAGCGCGGATTCGTCGATGAGAAAACCGGCTTCTCGGTCGCCTTGAACCGTCGCTCGTTTTTCAGCCTCCGCTTGATTCGGCGCTGGCGCTGTCGGAGCTTTCGGGCATCCTCTGTCTTCACCTGGAACGTCCTCTCGGTTGGTACTCGTTTGTCGTGGAAAACAACGAAATACCGAACGGGACGGACGTTTCTGGCTATTTGGGGGATCAGTCGGCTTCACATCGCGCTTGTTCGAGGTCTAGAAGATGCCCATGGCTCCGAGCTTCGTGTTGACAATCTCGTCGATCGAGGCGTTGCCCCACACGGGATCCGGGCCAGCGCCGAAGGAGAACATGCCGTTCGATGCGATCTGTCCCATCACGCGCTGCATCATCGCGTTCGCGACGGTGATTCCCACCAGTTGGGCGATCTGCGACGCGGCCGGCTCGCCGATCATGTTGTGGATCGCCGTGTTCGCCTGGGTGAGGTCTTGCCCAAGGAGCGGGCGTCCCGCGTTTGCCTGGCAGTATTCGGACACCGACTGCAGCAGCAGAAGCGACGCATACGCGTCGTCCATGATGCCCAAAAGCCCGTAGCGGTCCGGAATCACGTCGTTCTCCTCGAACCAATAGGACTCCAGCTCGGAGCTCATCTGCGCGATCTCGCTGGCGAGGCCTACCTGTCTCGCGGCGGCGCTGGCCTGCTCCAGATACAAGGGCACATGCTCCACGTACTCGCGGACAAACGCGACTGCGCCGTCGATCTCCGAGTTGTTCGGCGTCATGCCGTGCTCGCGAGCCACCGTGCGCATTCGTTCCGCCAGCTGCCCCTTGCGATCCTCGTCCTCGAGTGCCTTCCGGATCATCTTGCGAATCTGCTTGGTCCTCATTCGTACCTCCGCAGGCATTCTAGTTGCATTTGCTCGCAGTTGCACATTGACTCCGTCGGCGCGACGATCCTAGACTTGTTTTGCGCGATGGGGCGCGTTTCGGAACGGGGAGTTGAAATGACTACACCGGTGCCTCGAGTGGCCGAGATCGTGGATCTGTTCCGGTCCGAGGATCCGACCGGTCGCCTTGGCTTCATCGAGAGTGTTCCTGCTTGTCGCATGACGGACAACGCGCGCATGGCCGCGGGCATGGAGATGCCCGAGATGCGCGTGCAGGCGCTGGATTTCCTCGCGTCGGGCTACGCCCTCGATGGCCCGTTCGACCTGGGTTCGGCCGTGGCGGAGGCGTGCTTCCGTCTTGCGCAGGATGCGTACCGGCAACACGGGCCCGGGACGGCGAACACGTATGTCTTCGCCGGTGGCCGTGCCGTAAACAGCTGGGCGACCTCGCTTCAGCGGGAGGGAAAGCACGAGGATTCCACGGGTGCCGTGCGACAAGGCGTCGACTGGCTGGAGTCGGTCGGGGACCGCACGAACATCAACTCCTTGTTCCTGAAGGGCGTGGACGCCGAGCTTGAACTCCAAAACTACGACGCCGCCGAGAAGTTCTGGGCCTTGGTGCGTGAGTCCGACCTCGCCCCGATGGAGCAAGTCACGTTCAGGGCGGCCCGGCAGCGTCTCGACCAGTACAGGGGCGGCGGCACCGTCCTCCCGGGGGAGGTGAAGCACAACCCGCGCGCGGCGTTTCGAAAGATGATCACGGGAGGCGAACCCGATACCGATTTGCCCGATTTCACGAAGGAAGAAATGGACAAGATCGTCGCCGGCCTCGACGACGTGGTCGGGCGTTTCGCAGGCGCCGAAAGCGACATCGCCGTTCGGCAAGAGATCGTCAGCTTGTCGCGGGTGTTCACCGACCCCGTGAAGGCTTGGGA
>CBDURV010000447.1:0-4065 GCA_965369495.1 uncultured bacterium | reverse complement strand
GCGGACCGTCCTGCCGCATGCGGTTGCCACAAGCCATTGCACTCGCTCACGATAGGGCGGTTCGCTGGCGAACTGAGTTCGTCTGTTTAGTTTTGTTTAGTTTAGAGTTCGTCTGTTTACGTTACGCCCGTCTTGCGGCGCACGTAGTTCGGGTTCTGTGCGGGTTCTGTAGTTCGGGTTCTGCGTCGCGATCCCGGAAACTCGACGTCACAATCCACGATCAAAGTCGGGATGGGTCTTCGGGAGGGACACCCGTATCCGTGGAACGAGAGCCCGGGAGCGACGCGCTCCCGGGCTCTACCTGTCGTTCGGACTATGCCGCCGCAGTTCGGTTCACGGCGCAAGCAGACTGCCATGCGCACGCATCTGGACCGATTGCTCCGCGGATTGCCGAATCACGGGTCGCACCGTAACTCGAAACGACCCGGACGAGTTTGTCGGAGCAGGTCTTCTCTACTCCGGAGCAATCGGAGCGCAGATGCGGATCCGTGCGACGAACGCACCCTCATCTTCGGGATCTGTTTGACTCGAGTCCAGCGCGTAGATGTGGGCCGATCCTGCGGAGCCCAGCGCAACGGCGGGAATCGTCACGGTCGCACGCGTCGAGTTCACAATCGTCGGCATCAGCGTACGCAGGACTCCGTCCGGCGCGCGCAGGTACACGGTCATGGTTGCTTCCAGATTGTGCCCCGTAATCGCGATCTCCTGCTCGACCGTTCCGGCTACCAGCAACTCAGGCTCCGTTTCCACGATCTGCGGCCAGTCCGGATGGACGGGATGCCGATGAAGGCTGCCCTGCTCACCCGTGTAATGGATCGCAACCTGCTCGCCGAGCACGAGCGTGCGATTGATCCCGACCGCGCCAGTGTAGTCCGTGCCGATTGCGGCGCTGCCCAGCATAGCTTGGGGATTCAGATCGGAATCGAGTTCCCAGACCTCGACGGTCTTGCCGGGCGTTCCGTCGATCGTCACGCTTGTTTGGCCATCGTAGAGCTGGCCGAAGGGTATGGGTCGCGCGTGTGAAACACCCACAGCGACGCGAGAGTCCGCGACGGAGTCGTCGTCGACGTCCTCGTAGACGTCGTACGGAATGACACCTTCGTCGCGCGGGGTGTAGATCCCCGCATAAACCCGAAGCGTCCCGTTCGCACGGATCTCGATCGAACGCGCGGTCGAAAGCTCCGCATAGTCATCACGCATCGCGAACGGATCGGTGTTGACTTCGTCAGGCCAGTTGTCCGCCCCGCTGTCGACGGCGACCAGAACGTCGCCGCAGCGACGATCCAGCAGATAGAAGTCGCTCCCGCTGATCGAAATGCTGGTGATGTAGGCCTTTCCGGTCGTGGAGAAAAGTTCCGTCTGCGTGGTGCTGTCGGGTAGTCCATCGTCGTCAGAATCATGCAAGCGATAGACCGTCATCGTCTCGTCGGTGTTCAGCACGCCGACAATCAGATAGACAGTGTTGTCCACCTCGCGCGTTCGCGCGCTCATGATCCCAATCCCGTCGAAAGCAAGGATTTGATGAGCGCCGCCCCCCCCGTCCGAGCGGATCAGTCGCACATCGGGAGACTCGTCATCGGCGCTCCACATCCACTCTCGGATGACACCGACATGGTGTGTGTGCGGCGGTTCACTCAAAAGTTCCGCGCTCTGCGAAATGCTGACCACTGCCCCGCTCGTGGCTGTGTCGCCGCAAGCGGTGAAAACGAGCAGCCCGCAGGCCGCGATGGCAATTCGTATGACTCTCACGGGGTGGCTCCCAGCTTTGCAATTTCCGCGTCGACCGCGTCCTTCAAACTGTCCGCCTGCTTCTTGCATTCCTCGAACCTCTTCCGCTCCCGACTCCGCACGCCGTTTTCCGTCGCGGACGGCAGCGGAATTCCCCCGGTGGCAATCCGGTTCAACTGATCGCAGAGCCTCTTCTTGTCACGCTCCAGCATCTCCTTTGACGCCTCAAGTGCTGCCTTCTTCGCGGCGCGTCCCGCTTCGTCGGTCGGATGGGCCGTGTCCAGCAACATGGTCTGGATCGAGTAGACGACGGCATCCAGCTCTTTGTACGCGCGCAATCCATGGATCATCGCGATGAGACCCGGAGGGCCTCCCTTGGGGTCGGCCGCGACGGTCCGGTCCCACTTCCGCAGGCCCGTGCCGGTCAGCTGGCCCGTCGAATGACGGCCCTCGTGGCAGACGATGGTCTTCTTGATCCACTTGTTCTCGATGCCCGGAGGTTTCGGGTCACCCGGATTCTCGGGCTGCGGCCCGTAGTCCATGTTGATCGTGACAGTCCCATCCGTCGGATTCGTGATGCCTCCGGTCGCGGGTGCGTTCTCGCAGGCTTGGGCTGCCCCTGCCCCCTGTCCCTGGTAGAAGGCCTTGACCTCGTCTGTCGAAGCCGCCTTTAGGCCGCCAATCACCTTCTTTATCGACAGCGCCATCCGCACCTCCTTTGGCATGCACAGGATGAGATCACATATGCACTGCTTGAACTCCCAGCGCGGATCGCCGAGCTTGATGTCGTTCAACTCTTGGCCTGGCACGGTCCACCCTGCGCACGCGAAGATGATCATCGCACTCAGCGCAGATACACCGGCCCTACGGAAACCTCGACTCCTTCTCATATCTCCCCTTTTCTAGTGTTTTGAACTACGGTTGCGGCGGTCTTTCCACCACAGCTTCCAGTCCGTCAGAGACTTGGGCTCCCCGCCCACCAAGATTTGGAGCACGCGGGCTGCGAGGTCGGCGCAGTCGGGATCTTCAAGCAATTCGCCTATGGCGTTCACGGAGACCTTGGGTTGCTCCCGCGCGCTCCGGGCAAGCACGCGCGCAATGGCGTCCAGTGCCGTGCGACGATCGGCCCGACCGCGGTCGGGGCCCAGCCACGCGAGCGCCACTGAGACGGTCTCGGGAGCCTCGAACTGAGCCAACGCGAGCAACGACCGCCGGCGATAGGCATCGTTATCGCCTTTCAGGCCGGCGCGGGCGATCCCCGCGAGGTCCCGCACCAGAGGCTTCGTGAGGCGGGGCGCGAGCGCGGTAGCCCCGGCGAGAGCATTCGCCCCGATTCGATCTCCCGCCAAAGTTCGAGCGAGTTCCACGCACACAGCCCCTAGCGCGGCCAGTTCGCCCGGACCCGCGTCTCGCAAGCACGGTACGGCGTGCGTGCCGCTCCAACGTGCGAATCGAAGTTGGTCGAGCAGGACGAGTCGCGAGTACGCATGCGTTCCATGCAACACCTTCGACCACGCAGCCGCGACCGAGCCGGGCTTTGCGGTCAACGCCGAACGCAACTCGGGCAACGAATCCAGGTACTTGCTCTCACTGAACGACCCGTGCGCGGCATCTCGAACCGTACCGCCCCGGATGGACTGCCGCCCAAGCTCGCGGTACGTGCCATCCGGCCTACGCTTAAGCCAGAAGACAAACCGCTCGCCCACACGCTCCCGAACCGGGAGCTGACCTGCCGGGAGCGCCGGATCGTGGACCGTTGACAACTTCACCCTCGCCGGCCCAGACCCGACGACCGAGCGCTGCACGAAAGCGTCGAATTCCTGTCCTGCGAACCGGGGCACGCGCTCCGCCTTCACGACCACGATCCAGTCGGCGGCTCGAATGCGCGACTGGACCGACAAAGCCGAGCGATAGGCGCGAGCCTCGCCGCTCAGCAGAATGAGAACGCCAACGGCCACCGCGACGCGCATCGACCGCGCCACGCATCTTGCGTCGAATCCGCAGTGCGCTGCGGAGCCCGACGCGGTTCCGGGACTTTGAGAAGTACTTCGATTCGACCTTGCTGCCATGAACCCCGCACCATTGAAATTCGGCCCAACTTCATTGCCAACAACACACACTCTACCGAAATACCGAAAACTAGGCAATAACGTACCAGTTGATGTTCAACAACGTACCAGTTGATGTTCAACCAAACGTACAGCTGATCGATGTGGGCCTTCAGGAATTCGTGTGGATTGCATCGGGTAACGGATAGGTGATTGTATCCGCGCGAACTTCCCGCGAGCACCCCGGATCACCCGCGCGCGGGCGCCGTCGAATCAAGTGGGCGTCCGC
>CBDURV010000446.1:0-4065 GCA_965369495.1 uncultured bacterium | reverse complement strand
TCGTCACCCTTAAACACGTCATCCAGCGCGTGCGTCCGCCAGATTAGATTGGGACTCCGCTGGCCGATGGCGTTCGCGGAAGGCGATGTCGAGCGCAGCAGCCGCGCCCAGCTTCGGCGCCGCGCGCTTGCGAACTCCGACTCGTCCTCTGCGTCGGCGGCGTGGTCCATGTCCGGTCCCCCGCCCCCCCGACCTTCCTCCTCGTCGCCTGGACGGAAGAGACGGCGCGCACGATTGGCATAGGCTCCAGGGCTTCGAGTCAGCTGCGCTCGACAACCGACGCGGCGGAACTGCCTGCGGCAGTTTCACCGCCAGTATCGAGAGCCCCACTACGGGTCGCAACCTGCAACGATTGCATCCGAGAGGCTTCCACGCGCCAGGTGCGCGATACGCCCCGTCTCCTCGGGCAACACCACCTGCGCCCCATACACACTGAACCCCGAATGGCGCCACGTGAGCAGGCGATCACGGAAGCTCTCGGAGAGCCGAACGCCACGTTGCAAGAACTGCTGGACTATGCGACGAGAATAGACCAAAAATTCGGTAGGTGGTTTGACCCGCCGGTTGGATGACCCAATGAAGTACTTTCGAATTGAACCGTCAGCACCCGGAGTCGTCGGAGAAAATGCGCGGTGGGACACGTCCTCGATCCCCCCCAAGATATCCAATGCAGAAATCGAGATCATGGCATGGCAGGGCGATGACTTGATTGAGTGTTACCCACTGTATGCGGTGACGCCGAGACTTGCGGCCGCGCTTCGTGAGGCTGACTTGACAGGATTTCAGCTGACGCGTCTAACGACCAGACTCGCCGCAGCAGGTAGCTTTAACTCGGCACAGGAGATTCCAGCGTTCGAGAGGTTGGTCGTAACGGGTATGGCTAGTGAGGACGATGCTGGTTTCTCTGACGGGGCCGATCTGATCGTCTCTCGTAGTTTCCTAGAAGTACTTCGGCGTTTTTCTCTTACCGACTGCGAGGTTGTTAGCGTCGGGTGATTCGCGCGGGGGTTGACCCTCCCGAAAACCCATCCGGGCCGTGATCGTCGATCGTGGGGGCCAGTTTCAATGAGCGCGCAAGGAGTCGAGGACGCTGCACCGCGGATGGCGGAGCTCGAATCCAGCGATCTCCCTTGCGACTCGTGCGCGCGTTCTGCGGACAGACCGCGGCGCGGGCGACGCGCGAGGCGTCGCGAACTCGGGTTCTCGGATCGGGGAGCGCGGCGTGTCACGCGGCCGGCGGGGCTTCGAGCCCGTTGCGCGCGCCAACCGGATTCGAGGAACTGCCAGTGGCAGTTTCTCGACCAGAAACGAGAGCCCAACTACGGGCATGACTTTGCCAGGACTGCATCAGAACGGCTCCCGGAGCCTAGTAGGCGCAGCAGGCGCGCCCAGCTCTGGCGACGCTCCTGCGCAAATTCCGGTTCGTCCTCCGCGTCGGCGGTGTGGTTCAAGTCCGGCCCTGTCCCTCCCGAAAACTCAGCCGCACCTCACTCTCAGCGTGGATCAAGACGGTAGCGGAATCGGACGCGCGAAGGAAGGCGTCCGGAAACGTGTCGTCCCGCGGCGAGAGTGAAGTCGTCCCGCGCACGACGCACCTCTTCCGCGGCCGCGCGCGCGAGGTGGGGTCACGTGCTCGTCAAGCGCTGCGCGCGTAGCGGTGGTGCAATCCGCCGAGATGCGGGATCGCGTCGACGGAGCCGCTGCCGCCCTCGACCGCTCGCGGCTCCGGCGCATCGCCGCCGAGTGACTGGTGGCAGCGCGCCTCGTTGTAGTACGTGACGTACTCACTCATGATTTTGCGCAGGTGCGTTTCATTCATCGGCACCAGGTGGTCCGTGCATTCGCGGCGGATGCTGCCAATGACGCGCTCCGCAAACGGGTTCTGCCAAGGCGATCGCCTCGCGCTGACGACTTGCTCGATGCCGAGCGACTCGATCCGTTTGCGTACGACCTCCCCATAGATCGCGTCGCGATCGCGGTGCAGGTAACGCGGCATGTTCCGGTGACCTGGAAACGCCTCGGTGAGCTGCTGCGCCGTCCAATCCGCCGTCGGGTGCTTGGTGACGTTGACGTGCACGATGCGCCGGCGATCGTGGCTGAGCACGACGAAGACAAAGAGCAACTTGAAGCTCAGTGTCGGCACGGTGAAGAAGTCGCACGCGGCACTCATATCCATGTGATTGCACAGAAACGTGCGCCAAGTCTGCGGACGTTTCGGATCGCGCGGCTTCACCATGTACTTGGCGACGGTGGACTCGGCGACCGTGTGACCGAGCAGCGCCAGCTCGGCGCAGATTCGCGGCGCTCCCCACAAGACGTTCTCCATCGACATGCGGCGGATCAGTGCGATGAGCGTTGCGTCGATCTTCGGGCGGCCCGGCTTCGCGCGAGACTTCCAGTTCCAGTAGTACCGGAACCCCTGTCGGTGCCAGCGAACGACGGTCTCCGGCGTCACGATGACGAGGTGCTCCTTCCAGTCCGCCAACCACTCACACGCCATTGACCAGAACATCCTGTCTCCGTCGTTGAGTTTCGGACGGCCGATGCTGCGTTGCAGGACGGCGAGCTGTTGGCGCAGCGCGAGGTTTTCGAGCGCGAGTCGCGTGCGGTCGAACGACAGTGCGCGGACGAGTCGCAACAGGTGCAGAGCGAAGTGCATCCCGCACCATCTCGCGCTGCCGCGGTGGACGCAAGGCGCGCGTCGGGATCCAGTCGAAAATCGTGATGAAAACGGGAGCTTCTCATCTCGGATGGTGCTTTCGGCATGAACAACGGTAGCGTGCGCCTGCCCGGGAGCCTTGAGGTCTGGTAGCGTCTCTGTATGGCTCGACACGAGAAGACGCTGCTCAAGATCCTCCGAGGCGGGAGCGACGCCAACATCGGATTCGACGATCTACGTGGACTTCTCCTGCATCTCGGATTCGAGGAGAGGGTGCGCGGCAGCCATCACATCTTCTTCAAAGCGGGTATCGAGGATCTGATCAACGTGCAGCGATCTGGAAGCAGGGCCAAGCCATACCAAGTGAGGCAGGTCCGGGTCGTAGTAACGCGGCACGGCCTAGGAGACCGAGAATGACTTACAAGTACGAAATCATCATCTACTGGAGCGACGACGACCAGGTCTTCGTCGCTGAGGTTCCGGAGCTGCCCGGATGCGCAGCCCACGGCGACACTCCGGACGTCGCCCTCTCAAGCTGCAACGAGGCGATCGCACTGTGGATCGACACGGCCAAAGAGACTGGACGCGTGGTTCCGGCTCCGAAGGGGCGGCGACTTCGTCTGGCGTGATTGCGCACGGGTGTCTCTTGTCCCTACCGAAAACCTGATACTCGCCGAGAATGCGCAGCGCGAGGTTTTCGAGTGCGAGTCGCGCGTGGATGGTGAAGAACAGCACAAACTGGCCGATCGAAACCTGACGCACTTCGTACTCGCAACAGGCGTTTTCGGCTGCCACTGGGTATCGACGTGGCATCGTCTCAAGCCCAGTGATCGTCTCCTCAATTCGCGTTAGCCACTCGGCCGCGATTTGGGGGCCAGCCTGTTCGGTTGCGATCCAAACGGCGTGTTCTCGGATTCGCTGTTTCACCGCAGGCGTGATGAGCACCTCGAATGTCATCGACGGATTTTGACCCCGAGCTCGTCAGCGATTTCTCGGAGTGCTTCTCGTGCCGGTTGCCCTCGGCCGGCGCGCACGTCGTCCATCCCGATCTCAAGCGCCGCGAGGTTCTCCGCGAGAATCATCGCTTCTTCGTGACTCAGCTTCGGGTCGCGCTCCTGCAGTTGTTGAGCGGACCGGCGCATGACTTCGGCCTGGACGGCTTCTTCAACGAAGGCTGAGAGATCGCCTGCCCAGCGACAGTTACACCTGTGCAGCCCGTTGCCTCATTGGGAAATGTTCCCAGCGTCCTCATCGGGAACGATCCCGAGGAGGCAGCGAATGCGATCGACGGATGCACAGGTCCACCGACTGCGGCAGGAGCGCGCCCGCGGGCGCACGATCGGGCAGGGCAGATAGGGCATTGTATCCGCGCGAATCTCCGGGATCGTCGCGGATCGGGCCCGCGT
>CBDURV010000445.1:0-4076 GCA_965369495.1 uncultured bacterium | reverse complement strand
GCATCGGATCGGGCACGCGGTCAATCAGGTTGAGCGCGACGACGGTGTCGAAGTGTGCGTCGGGAACCGGCAGATTCAGTGCGTCAGCCACCATGAATGCGGCGTTGTCCGGGACATCCACCGCCACGTCGTGACGCTGCACGAGATCCCCTTCCACCACCGTCGCGTAGCGCGCGGCGCCCGCTGCTGCCACCGCGCGCGCGCCACGCATGAGCGCATTGGAGAGGTCGAGACCGACCGCGTAGCCGTGGTCACGGGCGAGATCGAAGGTGACGCGCCCACACGCGGCGCCGACGTCAAGCGCGCGCCCCTCCGGCCTTGGCTCCCACATCGTCCTCACCACATAGGGAAAGCGCGTCTCCAGCGGCGGGGTCGCCTCCCCCAGCAGCGCCGCCATCGGATCGCCGTCGGGGTAGTGAAACGCCAGATACTCGGTCAGCGTCTTGTCGAGTTCGTAGTAGGGCTCGTTCGTCATGTGGGATCGATAGGTTAACTCGGTATTATCTGTGCGTGCCTAAGACTGTCGTCATCGGAGTAACCGGCTCCATCGCCGCCTATCGCGCGGCCGAGCTCTGTTCCGCATTCCGGAAGGAGGGCGTCGAGTGCCGCGTCGTGATGACCCACTGCGCGACGAAGTTCATCACGCCGCTCACGATGGCGACGATGACGCAGCACCCGGTCATTACCGACGCCAACGTGGGTGACTACGCCGACCGGCCCGAGCACCTCGCACTGGGCGATGTCGCGGATCTCTTCCTCGTGGCGCCGGCGACCGCCAACATGATCGCCAAGATGGCGCATGGCATCGCCGACGACATCGTCTCGACCACCTACATCAGCGTCACCTGCCCGGTGCTCGTCGCGCCCGCCATGAACACGCGCATGTGGGAACACGTCACCGTGCAGGAGAACATCGCCACGCTCACCCAGCGCGGCGTCAAGGTGCTCCAACCCGACGACGGTTTCCTGGCCTGCGGCGACTACGGCAAGGGCCGCCTCGCCGACCCGGACGTGATTCTCGAAGCAGCGCGCGCGATCCTGGCCTAGGTTCTGCCTGAAAAATCCATCTGGATTCGACCGGCTGCGGCTGCGCCTCGCTTCGCGGCGCCTCCTTGCAGTAAGGTCATTGAATACAGCGGCGTCGGCGCCGCTTCGCGAGGCTTGTCCTCGCACGGTCTCGGTCCGACGATGGACTTCTCAGGCAGAACCTCATGAAAATCCTGATCACCGGCGGCCCGACCCGCGAGCCGATCGATCCGGTGCGCTACATCACCAACCGCTCCACCGGCGTGATGGGTTTCGCACTGGCCGAAGCGGCGCGCATCGCGGGCCACGACGTGCTGCTGGTGCAGGGACCTGTCGCGGACCAACCGCCCGTCGGTATCGACGTGGTCGCCGTCGAGACGACGAGCGAAATGCACGACGCGGTGCTGGAGCACCTGCCCGCGGTTGATGCCGTCATCTGCGCGGCCGCCGTCTGCGACTACCGGCCCGCCACCTTCAGCGAGCACAAGATCAAGCGCAAGAAGGGCGAGGGCATGACGCTCGAACTGGTCGCGAATCCCGACATCGCGGCCGCCGTCGGCGAACGTCGCGGGGAACGGCCGCTGATCGTGTTCGCACTCGAAACCGATGACGCGCTGGCCAACGCACGCACGAAGCTGGAGCGCAAGAACGCGACGCTCTGCGTGCTCAACACCCCCGCTGCGATCGGTGCGGAGAGTGCGGAATTCACGCTCGTCTACCGCGACGGCGCGGTCGAGGAGTTGGGCGAAATCGACAAGCACGAACTCTTCGGGAAGTTGAAGCTGTGAAACTCGATCGCCAGAGCGCCGGATACTTGCTCGCGTTCGGATCGGCGGCGGCGGGTGCGCTGCGCTTCAACCTGGCCGTCTACGCCGAGGGCTACGGCTTCGAATACATCCCGTTTTTGGCCTACGCGCTGGCGGTCGGACTAATCGCAAGCAGCGCGCACGTAATGGTCAAGGACGGCCCCAAGGGTTTCAAGCCGGTCTCCGGCAAGTTCCACCACGCGCTGCTCTACGGCGTGTTGATGGGATGGTCCACGCTGGCGCACTTCCTAGCGCTGCGCTTCCTCAACGAGACGACCATGACGAGCCTCGGGCAGTCGGGCATCTTGATCTCGCTCTTCCTGGCCGCGGTGCTCCTGAAGGAACGGCTCACGCGACCGGAGCTATACGCCACCGCCGTGATCGTCGTCGGCATGTTTCTCTTCAAGCCGTGGGAGGCCGGCAACCGCACCGGCTTCCTGATCCTGATGTCGGGCATCGCCTGCGGATCGCTGGCCAGCGTCAACGCCAAGCGCTGGGTCACCGGCACGCCGCCGCGAATCCTGATGGTCTGGCGCAATCTCGTGGCGTTCGGAATGGTGCTCGCCTACACGCTGGGCGAACCCTCACCGCAGATCACCGTCGCCACCGCGATCGCCTGCATCGCCACCGGCATCCTCGGCCCCTACCTGCACGGACTCTTTTTCCTGCAGGCGCTCGAACGCATCAGCGCCTCGCGCGCCACGCTCATGGGCCGCGTGCAACCGGTGATCGTCTTCCTGGCGAGTTGGATCTTCCTGTCGCGCCTACCGGTACGCAACGACCTGATTTCGGCGGGCGTGATCCTCGTCGGCACCGTCTGGCTGGTGCTGGTGCGCCCGCAGCCCGAAAAGAAGAGCTAGCGCCGGGACCTCGACCGAGCAGGCACCAATCCAACGACTGGGCCGCGTCTCGACGATGTCGTGCTGCGCGAGCGCCTTGACGAAGTGTGCGGTGTGGATCGCGCCGTAGAGAACCACCAGGGGCTTGTGCGACGGCTTTTTCAGTTCGGCAAGAATCCGTGCCAGCGCGCGCCGATCGCGCTCCTCGTTCGCGGCGCGGAATCTCGCCAGCATGCTCAACGAGCCGTCATCCACGCATGTCTCAATTCCCATAATCCACTTATGACGCATAGGTCTGCGCACCGTAATGCACGTTTCGCCATCCACCGTCGCCCCGTCGATCAACCGCTGCATCCGCTTTAGCCGCGCGTTCCCCAGACGAGCCTGCTTGGGGTCGAGGCGATCGTCACTCAGTGCACGGAATTCCTGCATATCGAGATCGACGCAGATCCAGCGGCTGTCGCTGATCGACTGCTCCCACTTCGACTGCACCACCCAACCGGTTAGCTCCGCCGTCGCCCAGCGCTCACGCATCACGTAAGTGAGTTCACGGTCCGGCTCCTCGTGGTCCGCGTTGGTCGACCCTATGCCTTCGTCAAGAATGACCCCTGCCGGTTCCAGCACCCGCTCGATCGCCTTCCAATAGGCGCGTTCCGCCAAGTGAATCGTCGAGACCATCCAGATCGGGCGTTCCGAGTCCGGGGCGCGTAGCTCGCGAACACGCGTCTGGATCCAGCGCGTCCCGACCGACTTCTTCGCATCCCATACATTGACGATGCGGACATCAATATCGGGATCCTCAGCCTGAACCACGTACGTCCCCTCCTCGCGCGGAGCGGGCAGGAGCTCATAAAGGTCGGGGGTCCGGGGGGCCGCGGCACACGCCGTGAGCAGCGTCCAAACCAGCAATGAAAGCGACCTAGCCATGCGCATCACACCCTAGCGAGATTTGCTGCGAAGCGCCCGGACGAGACTGCGAACGGCACTCTCGAGATGCTCCCACGTTGCTCCGCGCCAGTCGGCGGCTCGTCCCAGGTCGAGCGCGCGGCCGGTCCAGAGATGCGCGCCGGTCGGGGCGCGCACAAGCTTCAACGTCAACACCGCCACGCGCTCCGTCACGGGCGCGGGTCCGAAGCGTCCCGTCTCCAGGTCGTTCGACGTGGGAAGAGCGTAGCCATACCCGATCCCGGGTTGGCCCGTGCGATGGTCGCGGGGGTTGGGCGGGCCCGCGGGAGCTACGTAGGGGCGACTGTGGAACTCGAGTTCGAAGCGTGCGTAGAGCAGAAACGGCGCCTCTTCGCGCTCCACGACCCGTATCGACTCCGCTTCGAGCGCGCGTTGCACCGTTTCCGCGAACTCGCCACTGCCCGCGACCAACGCCACCTCCGTGACCGTCGGCGCGATT
>CBDURV010000444.1:0-4079 GCA_965369495.1 uncultured bacterium | reverse complement strand
CAGCCCCTTCAGGATCATGAGCTGGTTCTTTTTCTTCTTCTCCTTCTCCAGCAGATCCACGAGCGCGTTGAAACTGCGCTTGTCCTTGAGCTTGCCCAGCGCACGTAGCGCCAGGCGCCCCTTGTCGGTGCCGCGGTTGCGGTTCCAGAGGCCGAGGAAGTGTGCGCGTGAAGTCTTGGCCGTCGCCTTGGAGCGGCCCAAGGCCATACAGGCGAGCTCGCGGCGCGACTCGTCTTTGGGATCGAGTGCGGCCTTGTGCAGCGCATCCAACAACGACTCGTGCGGCCAGCTTGCGGCACACTGGATCGCCCAGTAGGAGTTTTCGCCCTTGCCGCGGATCTGCTTTTCGATCTTCGGCCGGATCTCCTCGAATCCCGCGCGGCGTAGGGCCAACCACGCGGCGATGCGCGTGCGATAAGACTTGTCGCGGGTCGCGATCTTCAAGAGCCGGACGTGGTGCCCTTTGAAGCGTCCCGCCCCGATCACGTCGCAGGCCACTTCGCGCACGCGAGCGTCCGACGACGCCAGTGCCTTGCCGAGCAGCTTGTCGTCCGGCTTATCGACCGCCCAGATCGCGATCTTGGCCAGCGAGTGGAACGACTCCGACCGGGTGCGCTTGCCGAGCAGCCCCAAGGCGCGCAGGCCATACGCACCGATCTCGGGCATGCGCGTCAGTGCGACCGCCGCCGTTCCGCCGGTGAGCTGGTCGCCGCGCGAGGCGAGCTCGAACAGCGCCTCGTTGGTTGCGTCGTCGGGCGGCAGGTACGTGAGTGCCACGGCGGCGTTCTGGGCGATCACCTTGCGCTTGGACTTGAGCAACGCGAGCAACGTCGGGCGCGAGGCGGGGTCCGCGCGTACCGCCAGCGCCTGCACGGCCGCCGCCGCCACGGGCACGTTCTTGGCCTTGGCCAGGTCGGTCAGCAGCGCGAGGTTTTGCTCGCCCGGCACTGCCGCCGCCATACGTGCGATGCGCGCCAGTGCGAGAGGCCGCTTCTTGACCGCCTTGCGGCGTTGCTTCAACAGCTTGGTGGCGGCCTCCGCGTGCTTCGCCAGCGCCGCACCGATGCGATCGACGAGAGCGAGGTGGCGCGTACGCTGCCCGAACTCGACCAGCGCCTCGAGCGCTTCGGGCGAGCCGTCCGCGGCGAGTTCATCGACGGCGATCCGCGAAGGCCCCAACACGTCCGCTTTCAGCGTCTTCGCGGCCGCGGTATCGGCGCCGGCACTCGTGGACGAGCCCAGTGCGAGTAACAAAACGACCGAGGCGAGGCGAACTATCCAACCCATTTGCATCGAAGGGTACCAACGGTCTCTCGCCCCGCAATGACCAAGATTGAATTCCATTTGCGGGCAATTCGTCCTCGTCCCGTCCGACAAAAACGGCGCTGACTACCGCGTTTGCGAGCAGCACGGCTGCCGCGTTCGTGCCCCCTCGCGCATCGTGGTCCGTCCGCGGCACCACCGGCACCGCGCACTGTCAAGCCCCCCTGCGCCCGATCTTCGGGGCGCCCAGCGGGGCTTATCGCGGCGCCCGTTCCATCGTCTGATGCTGGTGCGCAACAAGGCCCTCGCTCTTCGGCGGCCAGCGCTCACCCGATCACGATTCGGTCGCACACAAGGAGATTCGATGTCATCCAGCATCAGCACGTCCGCCGCCCAGGGATTTTCGCGTTCGGAGCCCGCGGGGTTCTTCACGATCAAGAACGAAAAGGTCGACGAGTTCCTCCCCCGCGTTACGGCGCGCGCGGTCCGCGGCCATCAGGTCGTATTCCCGAACGTGGATGGATCCGCCATCGAGACGTACTCCCAGGTCGTCGGTACCACCGATGAGGTCGTCAGCACGACTTGGCCCACCTTCGGCAAGGACACCGGCATCATCTCGCGCTTCGTGTCCAACGCGGAGATCAACGAGCAGGTATCGGCGCTCTACGGGCGCATGAACAACGTCGGCCGTGAGCTCCTCAAGGTGCGCGTCCGCTCTCTTCTCGCAGCCGTCTCCGACAAGGTCATCAACGGAGACTCGACCACGACCGGCGAGTTCGACGGCCTGCTGAAAATCGCCAGTACCACCGGCCTGGAATCGCAGGCTGGCGACTACGGCGGCACCGAATTCGTGCTCGCGCCGGGCGACATCGAGTGGGCCGTCTCCCGCATCCGCGGGGGCCCCGGAAGCGTCGTAGTGCTGCTGGGGAATGCGGATCTGCATCACGCGCTCTCGCAGAGTGCCGCGTACGCCGGCCAGTTCAGCTGGACCCACGACCCGATCACGAACAAATCCATCCGCATGATCAGCGGCGTTCCGCTGCTGCGAAACGACTTCATCCCCACGTCCGCCAACAAGACCAAGCTGCTCGCCGTCAGCATCGCCGGCGAAAGCCGGGTCGAACTGCTCTATCCCCGTGCGAGTGCCGGGAGAGAAATCACCATCGACGGCCCGTACCGGTCCGAAAGCAGCGCCGTGACCGAGTTCAACGTGGGCACCAACGTCGGCCTGATCGGCATCGGCAGTCCCGTCGCGGCCATTGTCGACATCACCACAATCTGATTTTCCGAGTTTGCAGCGCCCGCATTCGTGGGCAGACCCATTCACCCAAGGAGTTCGAGAAATGAGTTCGATTACGACCACCCAGGCCGCGGGCCTGTCGATCGGTTCCGTCCCGGGTCGCTATTACCTGGACAAGCGCCCGACCGACCAGCTCTACGACATCCTGCCCTTCATCCCGATCGAGGGCCACGAGCTGGTGCTCAACGTCGTGGACGCCAGCGGCACCACGCTGCCCGGCCTCGCCGACTATGCCGACGCCGAGGCCGCCGGAGCCGCCATCGGTTCCGTCATGCCGACTATTTCGACGCGGACGTTCGCGCTCAAGCGGATCAGCGCGGAGATGCCGATCGATTCCGTGATCCCGGGCAAGTACGGCTCGCACCGCGACATCGTCAGCGGTCTGCTGAGTCTCAAGATCGAAGCGGTCAAGGACCACTGTCGCACGCTGCTGGTCCGCGGCGACTCCGGCACGAACGCCGAGGAGTTCGACGGACTGGCCAAGATCGCGTCGGACAACAGCCAGGAGATCATCGCCAACAGCGGCGCGGGCGGCACCGTCGCCGCGGGCGAACTCGAGGAGCTGCTGACGCTGCTCAACCCGCGTCCGGCAAACGACAACGTCTACTACGTCATGCACGCCAAAGCCTACGAGCACCTCACGCGCAACAACTACACCGACTTCGAGTTGATCGAACACGAGATGTTGGGCGCGCTGCCCGCGTTCGCGGGTGTGCCGGTGCTGATCAACAACTACATCCCGACCAACGAAGACCCGACTACCACCGGCACGTCGATCTACGCCGTGACGCTCGGTGAAGATGTCGGCCTGTGCGGGATCTACCCCAGTGCTGTCAGTGGCGGCGAGATCCAAGTGGCCGGTCCCGTGGTCAAGGAATCGACCGACACGATGTGGTACCACGTCTCGTGGTACGTGGGCCTGGCTGTCTACAACAAGGGTGCGGTGGCACGACTCAAGCAAGTCGTGTACGGGAACTAGGCGGCATGAGAAGTTTCCAAGCAACCTGCAAGGAGGTGCCACATGCCCAAGCAGCCCCAGCAACCCCCTCACCAAGCTACCGCGCCCTCGGCCAGCGCCGCGTACGAGCAGTACGCGGCGGCGATGACAGACCCGGAAGCGTTTCGGGCCGCCAAGCTCGCAATGGCCGGAAGCGGGACCAGCATGGCCCAACACTTCATGCAGGCCCAGTTCGGCCTGAACCCGCTGGCTGCCGCTAAGGCCAGCGCATCCGACTGGTCCCAGGCAAGCGGCGGCAGCAGCGCACGAAACAACGCAATCTACGCCGACCCCGCAGCCGGACCGTCGCAAGGTTGGTCCGCGCCCGCGCAAGCGTCGCCCGCGCCCGGTGCGGCGGGCTTCGCCGCCCCCTCAGGCGACTCGGCCCCGAACAATGACGTAAGCGGCCCGGTCCCTGGCGTTCGCTACTGCGACCCGCTGCCCGATGCACGCTGGCCGGACGGTTCGGAAGTCTGCAACCGGTTCCATCCGCAGGACCCGCGCTGGCAGTGGCGACCG
>CBDURV010000443.1:0-4079 GCA_965369495.1 uncultured bacterium | reverse complement strand
GTGATCAGCACCAGCGTGAAGAACACCATGAACGCGAGTTGGAAGTCGACGTTGGTGCTGAACAGGCCGCCAACCGCGCCCGCCCCGAAGACGTGCACTCCGACGGCACCCAGCATGACGATCGCGTTGAGTCCCGCTGACACGCGCGTGGCGAAACCGAGCGCGAGGCTCGCGCCACCGACGATGTGGGCGAACACGACGCACCACGCCACGAACGTCTGCCATTCGGGCAGTGGCCCGGAGAGTGCGCCTTCGACGTCCGCCATGTTGGTGATGAAGTAGATGCCCTTGAAGACCAGCGCGATGCCGAGGTAGATGCGCAGCGCATCCATCGGGCGAATGTGCGCGAGCGCGGGGCCGAGCGCCGGCATGAGCGGCTTGCGCGGCGGCTTGGCGGCGGCGATTTCGCGGCGTTCCTGGATTGCCTTACTGAGTTCTTCCTGCGCAGCCTTCTCCTCGGCGGGGCTGAAGCGGACCAGCCAGGCGAGGAACGAAGCAGCCGTGACGCAGCAGCCCAGAATCAACAGCGCTTGCGGCCACGCTCCCGGGTGCGCGCGCAGCAGGAATCCCCCGGCGACCGCACCCATGTTGCCGCCGGCACCCACGATGCCGGACACGGCGCCGAGCGCCTTCTTGTTGATGAACGGCACGATCGAGTAGGTCGCCCCCTCGGACATCTGCACGAACAGGCTGAAGACGATCATCATCGGGATCGCCATCGCGAGGACGGACATCTGCGAGAAGAAAATGAGCGCGATGCCCTCGACGATCAGCGCAATGAAGAGCCACTTGACGCGGCCGCGGAGGCCGCCCTTGCGCACGAACTTGTCGCTGATGAAGCCGCCCAGCGTGCGCGCGAAGATGTTCATCAGGCCAAAGAGGCCCGCGGCGAGGCCGGCGGTCTTGATGCCGAGGCCGAAGTAGTCGAAGTAATAGACGGCGGCCATGCCGTTGATGGTCAGTTCGATGCCGAAGCATGCCGCGTAGATCACGAACAGCGCCCAGACGCGCTTGTCCTTCGCCGCCATCATGAACGAGCCCTTGGTCTTCTCCTTCGTGGGAAGTTCGCCGCGGGCGCGCAACTCCTTGAAGTTGCCGTCGGGAAGATCGCGCGTGAAGAAGAAGTAGGCGATGCCGGCCAGGAAGCAGACGGCGCCGGCGACGACCATCGAGGCGCGCCAGCTGATGGCGTCGGAGAATCCGAGGCCGATGAACGCCACCAGGACCAGCGGCATGACGATCTGCGTGACGCCACCACCCAGGTTTCCCCAGCCGGCGGATGTCGCGTTCGCGGTGCCGACGACGTTGGGCGCGAACATCACGGACGTGTGGTACTGCGTGATGACGAACGATGCGCCGATGACGCCGATGCCCAGGCGGAAGAGCAGGAACGACTCGTAGGAGTGGGCGAGGCCGATGCCCATCACCGGCAGCGAGCCGAGCATGAGCAGCCAGGTATAGGAGAGCCGCGGCCCGATCCGGTCGCAGAGCCAGCCGATGACCAGGCGCGCCACGATGGTGATCGCTACCGACGCGATCATCGTGTTGGCCAGCTGCTTCGGCGTCAGGTCCAGCTCTTTGCGAACCAGAACCATGAGCGGCGCGATGCCGAACCACGCGAAGAAGCACAAGAAAAAGGCGAACCACGACATGTGGAACGCCCGCATCTGCGGTGTGCGCAGACTGAAGAGATCGATGCTCGTTGCTTTGTTGCGAACTTCCACGACGTCTCCTAATGAAGTGCAGGCGGCCATCCGCAATGCGCCGCTGGTTGCCACAATGCCAGCCTGTGGGAGCGAATTCTAGGAGCGGCAGTGGGGCAGGTCACGTTTTTAACGAACGATCGATCGAATCTGTACCTCGTTGATATAGCAGTACTTAGGATCTAGTTGCCCGTCACGATTGGGGACCTGATGGGTACACATTCCGCGCGCGACGTCTTCCGGCACGGCGCGGGTCCGGTGTCCGAATCAAGGCGATCAACTCGTAGCGTCGAACGGCGAGTCGAGCCCGAGTTCGCAGCGAATCCGGTCGCTCGCCTCCTGCTCCTCGCACCACCGCTTGGTCGTCTCGTCGATGCCGCGCTCGATGTGGTGCATGTGGTAGCAGACGGCGCGGTTGAGAAGCGGGTAGCGCGGCGCGCCGGTGCGCAGCATGCGCAACTCGAGGTCGCGGTCGATGCGGCCGCGGATGCCTTCGACCTCGTCGTAGCCATTCACCGCGTCGAAGAGCGCCCGCGGCACGGCGAAGTTGACTCCCATGAGCCTTCGCCCGCGCGGGTGCACGAGCCTCGCGAACCGCTGCGGGAGCCGGATGCTGAGCCGGAACCGGCGGATGTCGCCCTGCATGGAGCCGCGCAGCACGGGCCCGAAAAAGCGCTCGAGCTGGCCATCCAGGACAGCTTCGCGCGTGAGCGCCGCGGTCGTCTTGGGCCCGAGTTTCACGCGCCGCCCGCATATGATCTGCTTGTCGTCGGCGACGAGCAGGTGATCCTCGATGAAGTGCGAGTGCGGGATTGCGTCACCGTCGAGGAAGATCAGATGGTCCCCGGTCGAGCGGCGCACCGCCTCGTTGGAGATGCGGCACTTGCGAAAACCCCGGTCCGCTTGCCACACGTGCACGACGCTCGTGTCGAGCTGTTTCGCCCATGATTCGACCAGTGCGGCGGTTTCGGAAGTCGAGCCGTCATCCGCGATCAGGATCTCGTCAGGAAGCTGCGTCTGCCGCGAGAGGCCGCAAAAGAGGTAGTCGAGACAACGCGTGGCGTTGTACGTGCAGATAATCAGCGAGGATCGCATGGGTACCGCACGATTATAGTGAGTCGTCATCAAGTTGCCGGGCGCATTGCTTCCTATCTCCAGCCGCGCGCGCTGGATCGCGTTTTTCGTGGTCCTGCTGCTGCTCGCGATCACGCTGAGCATGTTCAACAGCGCCTACGGGTTCTGGGCGCGGGAAGACGGCGACCTGCCTGTCTACATCCGCGCCGCCGATCGCATGCAGGCCGGAGAGGAAATCTACCGGCGGGACGACGCGCGGCCGTTTACCTACCCGCCGTTCCTTGCGCTTGTGGGGGTGGTGGGGACGTGGCTGCCCAAGGACGCGCAGCGCGCCTTCTGGTACTGCTCGATGATCGGGCTGCTGGGCGTCATCTTTTCCATCGTTCAGCGCCAAGTCGCCCCGCTGCGTGGCGCGCGCCGCTCGTGGCCGTTCTGGACGCTGCTGATGCTGCTCTGCTTCCGTCACATCAACGGCGTGCGTTCGAACCAGAGCAACGACCTGATTATCGTGTTGCTCGTCGCGCTGTGCGCGGTTGCGGCAGGACGTCGTCGCGAGGCGACCAGCGGCGTGAGCGCGGCGTTGGGGGCGGCCATCAAGGCGACGCCACTGCTCTTCTTGCCCGCCTTCATCGGGCAGCGCCGCTGGGTCGCCACCGGCGCGCTGATCGTGACGGTGCTCGTGGCGACGTTGCTGCCGGACGCCGTCTACCCGCGCCGGGACGGACGCCTCTGGGCGAGCGCCTGGGTTTCGACATTCCTGGTCAAGGTGGAGGTGGGCGGCGCCGTCACCCCCGGCGGGCCCGTGTGGAGTCCTACGTCGGTGCTCAATCAGGGCCTCGCCGGAACCATCTACCGCCTTACCACGCCGGTCGAGCCCGATCCGAATCGCAAAAAGGGCATGACCTTCGATGGCAGCGTGGTCAGCCTCGGTCGCACCGCGCGCAAGGCGGTCACACTCATCGCGCAGTTCCTGGTGCTGCTCGCGCTGGCGTTCGCGCTGTGGCCCACGCGCGCTCGGGGTCTTGCCGACGCCGAGTTCGCGTGGCGGCGCTGGGGCGAAGCGGGCGCCGTGGCGTGCGGCATGGTGCTGCTGAGCCCGATGAGTTCCAAGAGCCACTTCAGCATCCTCGTGTTGCCGGTGAGCTACCTGCTCGCCCACTTTCTCTATGTGCGCCGCGATCTCGGGGTTCTGGCGTGTCTTGTCACCGTCTTCATGACCGGCGTCGGCACCTCCCGGTTCTTCCTCGGCAAGGAACCGGCGAAGTGGGTACTCGCGTACGGCCCGGTGACGTGGTGCGCCGT
>CBDURV010000442.1:0-4098 GCA_965369495.1 uncultured bacterium | reverse complement strand
GAGTGGCACTTCCACGAGGTTCACCTTTACCTGGTCAATGGTCAGCTGCACGGCTGTCCAGGAACCGATGTCGCTGCCTCGCCTGTCACCGCGCAGCGTGAACTTGCCGATGCTCCGTGCCGGCAGTGGGATGTCCTTCTTGCTCGTTGATGTGATCGACACGGTTGCGGACGGCGAGCGCGGGGAGAGCGACTCGATTTTCCAGCCGGCGGGCGCACGGAACGCGATGAGCTGCCACTTGCCGGTTGCCGTGCTGAAGTTGCTTTTCGTCTCGGTTGCGGAAAACGCGATGGATACGAGCACGCTGCGCTTGTCGCTGCTCACGAAAACCTTCGCCGACGCGGTCATCTTCGGGCCGTGCCCCTCGAACTCGTTGTCGCCCCTCGTGCGTCGCGGCTTCAGGAAGCCGCTGCTCCACACGATCTTCGGTGTCTTTCTTCGCGGCTTCACGACGACGCTTGCGCGCTTTTCGAATGAGGCCCCGCTTTGTCCCACGGCCCTGAGCACCACGGTCTTCGTGCCGGGCGACCGGTACGCGTGTCGGGCCGTCGCCTGGCCTGGACGAATGGCGCCCCGCGTACCGTCCCCCCAATCGATCGTCGCGGACTTCACGTCCCCCAGGATCGAATAGCTGAATCGGACGGAACCCCCGTTCGCGACGGTTGCCGACGTCGGGCTCAGCGTCACGGAGGGCTTGGCATGGATGCGAACGAGCTTGGCGGCCTTTGTCTGGTGGCTGTCGCCGGACGCGGTCTTGATGCGGAGCACGACGTCGTACCGGCCCGGTTCCTTGTAGACATGCCCAGGGTGCTGATCAATCGACTGCTTGCCGTCCCCGAAATCCCACGTCCACTCCTGCGCCCCCTCCGACCCGTCGCGGAATTTCACCTCGAACGGTGCGTCGCCGGTGACCTTCGTTGCCGCCGCGAACTTGGCGACGCCGCTCTTGGCGACCTTCACGACGGCCGAGCGCGCAGCGGAGTTGCCCTCGCCCGCGCCGGTGACGGTCAGCTTGACGGTGTAGATGCCCGGCCTCTGGAACACATGCGCCGGTTCGCGGTCGAACGAATTCGGCTCTCCGTCCCCGAACTCCCACGTGTAGTTGCCCACGCTCGACTTGTTGGTCGCGCGCACGAGCAGCGGCGCGCGCCCGGTTAGGGGATCCAGGGAAAACGCCGCCGCGGCCCTCTCGGCGACCACGATGAAGTCCTCCTGGACGAGGGTGTCAGCCGCCTCGACGAGTTCCGTGCCTCCGATGTGCCGGTCCGCGATGAGCCTTACGTCATAGGAACCAGGCCTCGCGTACTTGTGGGTAACCGACGCACTCTTCGAGTCGGCCGTAGTCCCGTCACCGAAGTCCCAGTGGCGATCCGTCACCGCGCCGGAGGATGTATCCGTGAACTTCACGGTCAGCGGGCCAAGACCCTCGCGCGGGGTGGCGGTGAAGTCTGCCTTGAGTGGCGCGACGACCTCCACGAGCGCCTTGTACACGACACGGTTGGAGGATCCCTTCTTGCTTGCGTTCAGGGTGACGTCGAACTTCCCCGGCATCGTGTACTCGTGTTCGACCTCGGAGGTTTTTGTTGTCACCGCGGGGCTCCCGTCCCCGAAACTCCAGCGCAAACTCGTCGGGTCGTTCTCCGAGCGGCTGCGGAACTTCACGGTCAGCGGGGCGATGCCCCTGATGTCGCTGGTGACTTCGAAATCCGCGAGTACCTGGCTGGTCGGTTCGGAGTCGGGCCACATGTATGCGATGGTCGCCAGCGAGGCGGCTGCGACCAGGGCCAGAACCGCATTGCGGGCGAGTCGGAACCGCTTGCGGGGCGGCGCGGGCGTGCCCCGGCCCGTCTTGACCGCATCCACGATCGCCTGAGCGCTCTCCTCGACCGAGGAAAGGGCGTCTTCGTACTGAAGGTCGCTGATGTAGTACTTGAGCGAACTGCTCGGCTCCACGTCCTCGAGTCGAATCGTCACGATCCGCTTCCTGCTGTTTGTTGCCAGGTGGACCTCGCGGCGAACGTCTTCCGATCGATTGGAGTCGTCGGACAGCAGCAGGACGAGCGTCTCGCAGCGCTCGATTGCCTTGGAGATTTCGCCGGCGTAGTCCGCGCCCCGGGGAATGTCGCGGGGTGCGATCCAACACGAGAGGTTCGCCGCCTCCAGGATCTCGACGACTGCCTGGGCGCTTTCGGAGTCGTTGCTGGAGTGCGAAATGAAGATCGCGGACATGTGAGCTTCCTCCCCCGGACGGTGCAATCGTATCCGATCAAGTTGCCGGCATGTTGGCGCCGGGCCGGCTTCGATCGTCTGCCTTCAAGGGCTCCGTCGATGTGCTAACTTCTCGCCGTGCCGATTAACAAGGTCCTGATCGCCAATCGCGGCGAAATCGCGCTTCGTATCGTTCGCACGCTCCGAGAAATGGGGGTGCGCTCGGTGGCGGTGTTTTCCGATGTCGATCGCGAGGAGCTGCACGTTCGCGCGGCGGATGAGGCCTATCGGCTCGGTCCCCCGGCCCCCTCCGAATCTTATCTGCGCATTGACCGCATTCTCGAAGTGGCGCAGAAGGCCGGGTGCGATGCGATTCACCCGGGCTACGGTTTTCTGTCGGAGAACGCCGACTTCGCGCGCGCTGTCGAAGACGCGGGGCTGATTTTCATCGGCCCGACGGCGGATTCGATCGCGGCGGCGGGCGACAAGTTGCGCGCGCGTGCGGCGATGGTGGCGGCGGGCGTGCCGGTGATTCCCGGAAGCGAGGCTGTGCTTACCGATGCGAGCGAGATCGAAGCGATCGCCAAGCAGATCGGTTTTCCGATTGCGCTCAAGGCGGTCGGCGGCGGCGGCGGCAAGGGCATTCGCGTGGTGCATGAGCCGTCCGGGTTGGCCGAGGCGTTTGCGCGCGCGTCGGCCGAGGCGCTGTCGGCGTTCGGCAACGGCACGATGTACCTCGAGAAGTTCCTCGTCGATCCGAAGCACATCGAGATTCAGGTGCTGTCCGACACGCACGGCAACCACCTGCATCTGGGCGAGCGCGAGTGCTCGATTCAGCGGCGTCATCAGAAGTTGCTGGAGGAAGCGCCGTCGCCCAACGTGGACGCCGACCTGCGCGCGCGCATGGGTGCGGCGGCGGTCGCTGCTGCGGCGGGCGTGGACTACCGCGGCGCCGGCACCGTCGAGTTTTTGTTGGATCAGTCGGGGGAGTTCTACTTCCTCGAAATCAACACGCGCATCCAGGTCGAGCATCCGGTCACGGAGCTCATCTATGGCATCGATCTTGTGCGCTGGCAGGTGCGCGTGGCCGAGGGGCGCGAGCTTCCGTTCGCGCAGGCGGATTTCGTGCCCAAGGGACATGCGATCGAGATTCGCCTTACGGCGGAGGATCCCGCGGCCGGCTTCTTTCCGCAGACGGGCGTCGTCAAGGCGCTGCGCATGCCGGAGGGGCCGGGCATTCGCGTCGATGCGAACCTCTATCCGGGCCAGGAGATCACGCTTCACTACGACCCGATGATCGGCAAGATCATTGCGCACGGGCGCGACCGCGACGATGCGATCGAACGGCTCAAGCGTGCGCTGGTGGAGATGCGCCTCGTGGGGTTGAAGACCTGCGCGCCCCTGCTGCTGCGCCTGCTGGACGATCCGGAGTTCCGCGCGGGACGCACCCATACCGGCTATCTCGAACGTTACGTCGTGGAGTCGGATTGGCAGGCGCTGCCGGAGCTGGGCGATCTGCCCGCCGATCTGCCGGCGGTGATCGCGGCGGTGCTCTACACGCATGCGCGGCAGGGCGCGTCGCGCGCGGTCGTGGCAGATGCCGCGCGCGCAGGCGGTAACGCGTGGGTCGAAGCGGGCCGACGGGAGGCGTTGCGTTGAAGTACTACGCCACTGTGGGCGAGCGGGTCATCCTCTGCGAGGTGTCCGCCGAGAACGGCGACCTGTTCGTCACGGTTGATGGCCGCCGCCTGCGCGCCGACATGCGCCACCTCCCGCGCGCACGTGCCTACTCGCTGCTGCTCGATGGCAAGAGCTTCGAGTTCACCGTCGAGGAGGCGGATTGCGGGCTCGAGTTGAGTGGCGGCGCGGGCACGTTCGAGGTGTGCGTCG
>CBDURV010000441.1:0-4104 GCA_965369495.1 uncultured bacterium | reverse complement strand
CGCGTTCCAGCGCATCGATGAGCGCTTCGATCTGCGTATCGACGCGCAGGCGACCGAGCGCCTCGGCGGCACTCAGGCGAACCTGCCAGATGCGGTGACGCAGCGAGCGCGCCACCGCCGCCGCGAGATCCTCGTACGGCCCGGTGCCGATCGCCCGCAGGGTCAGCACGCGCACTTCCCATTGGCTCGACTTGAGAGACTCGATCATCGCGGCGCGCACCGCGGCGTGGCGCTGCCCCAGGCTGGCCAACGTCGCGACGGCAGCCCTCTGGTCCTCGACGCCGCGCGCCCGGCGCACCGGCTTGCTGAGCAGACGCACGACCTTTGGATGGGGGTAGCGCAACACGGCCTGCCGTAACAATGCATCGAGGCTGGCACTCTTCTCCTTCCCCAGTCGGCGGACCAATGCGGATCCCGCCGGCGAACCCGGAATCTCCGCCAGGATCTGGATCGCCAAGCGGCGCGTGCCAGGGCTCTTCGATTCCAGATACGAAGCGATCATGAGGGTGGCGACGTCATTGCGTGTGCGCGCGAGCAGCCGTCGCGTCTCGCGCACGATGTCTGGCGCGCCGCGCGAGGCCAGATCCAGCAGTATCTGCATCGACTGCGAATCGTTGGCGGCACCAAGGACCGTCGCGGCAGCGAGCGCGACCGGGGCGGCAGTGCGCGGGTCGAGGGCCGCCGCGCGCGCCAACTCCAGCGCCTTCGGATGGCCCAGCAGAAAGAGGTCGCGCAGCGCTTGTGCGCGCAGGAGCGAATACTCGCGTCCCGCGCAATCGAGCACCGTCGCCAGTCGCGGGCCACCCACCGCGTATCGCCGCGCGGCGTTGTACACACGAAACCGAAGCACGTCGTTTTCGAGGCGCCGGATGGCCGGATCGAGCATGCGCGGCCGGACGTACGCGAGTTGTTGCGCCGCCGTCCCAACCACGTCGGGATGCTCCCCGTCGCGCACCAGCGAGGCGTAGATCAACCCGCGCCCCACGACGCCGGCGCCGTGCATCGCTGCAAGAGCCGCGTTGCGCACTTCGGGAGCGCCATCGGACGCGGTCGCGAACCGTTCCAGCAGGCGCGCGTGCCGCGCATAGGGCGCGTACCCCATGGCGCGCAGCGCGGCGGCGCGCTCGCTGGGCGTGCGCGCCGTGTCGCGGGCGATTCCCAGCAGGAATACGAACGCCTTGTCGCTGCCGATGCGGCCCGCCGCCATGAGCGTGCGACTCGCGTCGCGGCCGGATTCGAATGCCCGTTTGTACTGGTCGAGGTCGCCGCCAGGATCGTCGGCGGGAACGCCGGCCGGAGGCGCGGCCAGCTTGGGCAGGCGGCGCGGCGGATGGGGAGGGAGCGCTGTGGTCGGCGAAAACTCCACGCGGCGCGCATCGGTCGAAAGGGTGTCACAGCGGTAGGCCCCTCCGCCAGTGTCACTGTCGCCGATGCGAAAGTCCTGGCGAACCGCGAAGCGCTCGTGTGAGCCGGGGAAGTTCCGCACACGCGCATCGCCGTCGATGTCGATCACGAGTGCGTCGTACTTGATGCTGTTGAAGCGCAGGTCGGCATCGCCATCGACCAGAATGAAGGGGCGCAGACGGCCCCCCAATTCCACGTCGCCGGCGCGCTCCAATGCGTGGCCGTAGTACAAGCGGCCCGCCTGCTGGCGAAACTGCAGCGGCACCAGCACACCGTCACCGCCGCGTCCGATGGGCAGCACGATCCCCGCCCGGAACTCGCGGCCGCCGAATCGCCGCCAGCCGGTCACGAACTCCTTCGCGTCGAATTTGCCGTCGCGGTTGCGGTCGACCCAGAGCCGCTGCGGATCGATGGCCACGCCCACGCGCCGACCTGAAAAGTCGATGGCGCCGTATTGCGCCGTAGCGCCATCGATGGCCTTCATGCCGGGCGGCGGCTCGCGAGTCAACGCGATTTCGCGCACCGGGTCGGGCACGATGCCGGCAATACGCCACTTCGTCTCGACCGGCTGGGCCGATGCACCGTAGGCGAGCAGAAAAAGGACGAGGATGTGTCGCGCCACCAGCGGATTATAGGTGCGGGAGCCTGCATTTTTCGTGAGCCCCGCGCGCATCGGACGCGGACGCGCCGTGATTCGTTGACTGACGGCGGCAACGGTCGGTTTCGCAAATAGGGCATCTTGTTCTGGGCGAGGACGCTGTGTTCAGATCGAGGAGTCAGGAGGAAGCTGTGGCCGGAGGTCACAGCGACGACGCAGCGACGAAGAGCTGGGCACAGCGGACCGCCCAGAACCGCGGGTCTCGGGAATAATGCAGGCCATGCCTGAGCTTCCCGATGTCGTGATCTATGTGGAGCGCCTGCGCGCGTTCACGGTGGGCCAACCGCTCGAAGCGGTGCGGCTCAAGAGCGTGTTCCTGGTGCGCAGCGTGGAACCGCCCATCAGCGACGCGGTCGGCCGCAAGGTGGAGTCCGTCGAGCGCATCGGCAAGCGCATCGCGCTCGGGTTCGAGGGCGACCTCTTCTACGTCTTCCATCTCATGATCACCGGTCGGCTGCGCTGGCGAAAGCGCGGGGCCGGCCTGCCGGGGCGCGCGGGGCTGGCGGCGTTCGACTTCCCGCACGGCAGCCTGATGCTGACGGAGCAGGCGAAGCGCAAGCGGGCGTCGCTGCATGCGGTGCAGGGACGCGAGGCGCTGGCCGACTTCGATCCCGGCGGCCTCGAGGTATTCGATGCGACGCCGGGAGAGTTCGCCGAGCGCCTGCGCAGCGCCAACCACACGCTCAAGCGCGCCCTCACGAGCCCGCGGCTTTTGTCGGGCATCGGCAACGCCTACTCCGACGAGATCCTGCATCACGCGCGCATCTCCCCGCTCAAGTGGACGTCGCGCGTCACGGACGAGGAGATGGCGCGGCTCTTCGCCAGCACGCGCGGGATCCTCACGCGCTGGACCGACCGCACGCGCGAGGAGGTGGGCAACAAGTTCCCCGACAAGGTCACCGCGTTTCGGGAAGGCATGGCGGTGCATGGTCGCTACCGCGAGCCCTGCCCCGATTGCGGCACGCCGGTGCAGCGCATCGTGCGCGGCGATCACGAGACCAACTACTGCCCCGCCTGCCAGACCGACGGCAAGGTCTATGCGGACAACGCCCTGTCGAAACTCCTCGGCAAGGACTGGCCGCGCACTATCGAGGAGTGGGAAGAGCTGCGCGAACGCTAGCAAGGCGGTGCCGTGCGGTATCTTGGGTTACACGATGCCCGACGACCCGACCTTGGACCAATACCTCGGCGCCCGGCCGACCGACGAAGAGACGGCGCAGAGCGCGGTTCGTCCTTATCGTGCGATGGACGCGGCCGCCCGGCTCGACGCTTTGGTCGTCCTGCTGCGAGGGATGGACCTGCTGCTGGCAGGACGCCGGCCCGTAACCTCACCGGACGACGCGGCGTTCTGGCGCCATTGGAGCGACCCTTCTCGTGGCTGCCCTCGCTGATCTCCCCAGCCTGGCCGCGCGCATCTCGTCGGAATTGACGCGCGAGAACATCCCCCACGCGATTACGGGAGCTGTGGCGATGGCGTCACACGGCTACGTACGCGCGACACAGGACCTGGATATTCTGGTCATGGCAGCCGCTGTGCAACTGCCGCGCGTGTTCGAGATCGTGCGGGACCAGGGGTTTGAAGGTGACGACCGTCAACTGATCGAGGCCATCCGCGATCGTTACGTTGCGGCGCTGCATGCGGGACCGGTGACCGTCGAGATTCTGGTTCCTGTTCTGCCGTACCACCGGACCATCGTGAATCGCGCCGTGTGGGTCGATGTTGCCGAGAGCAGCGTCCCGTTTGTTTCCGTCGAGGATCTCATCGTCCTCAAGATGCTGTGGCGCAGGGCCAAGGACGTGCCCGACGTGCACGCGTTGATCGCGACGACCGCCGATCTGGATAGTCGCTACATTGCGGAGACGCTCAAAGGCATCTTGCCGGCGGGCGATCCTCGCCATGCGGAGATCCAAGATCTCCTGCGCCGGTTCGGTCCGAAGTAAGGGGCCGTCCGGAAATAAGTGGACCAAGGGGCGTTCAGATTCGCGCCAGATTCGGCCCCGCCGATTGAGCGAATCCGGAGGCGTAGTTCCTCTACGTCGAG
>CBDURV010000440.1:0-4122 GCA_965369495.1 uncultured bacterium | reverse complement strand
AACCCGATGCATCGGAACCCAACGTCAAGGGGCGGTTCGAGTCCTCCAGCCGGGGTCGTGCCGAAGCGGACTCCGAGCCAGTGGTTGGAAAAGGGAAAAAAGGGGAAATGGTTCGGAAACGAATCCACCCCCACAAAGCGACGCTGAGTTGTTCCCTAAAGTGCGCAGGCTGCCCCCGGAACCCCCGGAAATAAATTTCACTTACGCGCGGACACGCTGGTTGGAGCCGGATTCATGAGATGCAGCACGCCGTTTCGCGCTTCCACATCGGCCAGCAGGATGCGGGCGTTATTGATGCGAATCCGGCCGTTTGCCACTTGGATGGGCAGGCGTTTGCCCGAAATCGCGGTCAATGCGGGCATGTCGCGCAGGTCCGCTGCGCGGATGCGACCGGGAACGATCAGGTCGCTCAGGAACTCGTCGCGGCGCTGCGCGTCGGTCGCCAGCGCGTCCCGATCATCCGCCGACATTCGCTCGAACGCGGCGTCGTGGGGTGCGAGCACGGTGAAGGGCCCCTCGGCGCGCAGAGTCTCAAGCAGATCCGAGGCTGCGACGAGGCGCCGGAACTCGGAGCAGAAGTCCTCGGGCAGCTTGTCGTAGAGATCTTCGAGCATCGACTGGGCGCTGAGCACTTCCTGGGCCACAAGTTCATGCACGCGCGTCACGGGCGTGAAGAGGATCGCGCCGACGCGGAACGGCGGCGTGACCACCGGCTCCGCGAGGTTCCGAATGTCGCCGAACGCGTGGACCCAATCGCCTTCCTCGGGCAGGGCGCCGTCCGGTGTCTTGACGCGGATACCGAAGGCGACGGCGTCGGCGAGGCAGCAGGTCATGAGCGGCGCAAGCAGGATGAACTCCCCTTTCGCGTCCAACCCGGGCAAGCGCTTGACGAAGCCGCTTACGGCCGCCGGGCGCTCTTCGATGTCGGTGGCCTCGACATCAATAGACGTGAACAGGTCCTGCAGCCGCAGCGGCGCGTACCCGGCCCGGTTGAGCGCGGGCATGTTTGCGGGCGGTGCGAGGTGTGGCGCGACGCCGCCCTCGTGCGGGCGCGCCACTGCCACCATGGCGATGAACAGGCCGAAGGTCACGAGCGCGCTGACGCTGACGCGCTGGGGCGACCATGTGAGCACGGCGCCCATGATCACGAGCAGGCAGGAGCCCGTGATGGTCACCCAGCGGAACGATGCGTTCATGAGCATCGTGTATTCGCCGGCGGTGGCGAACCACCCGGCCGCGAGTCCGAGCGCCAGCAGGACGAACCCGTTGAATCGTGTTTTCACAGGACGCCTCCCAGCAACAGGCTCAGGACGAAGACGAGCAGCGTGGGCACGAGGATGAGGATCCAGAAGACGCGGCGGCGGAATGTCGCGGCGAACAGACCGATGAGCTTGATGTCCACCATGGGGCCGATGGTGATGAAGGCCAGATGCGCCGCCGCCGGCAAGGTTACGAACGAGGCGGCCACGAACGCGTCCGCCTCCGAGCAGATGGAGAGCGCGATGGCAAAGACCATCATGCCGGAGACGGCGGCCAGGCGACTGGCTTCCAAGATTCCGAAGGACTCGGGGGGCAGGAACGTCTTCAGCGCCGCGGCGGCACAGGCGCCGAAGATGAGGAACTTGCCCATTTCGAGGAAGTCCAGCGCGGCGTGGCTCCAGACGGCCAAGAAGCGCGATCCGGACGCGTGGTGATGATGCGCGGTTTGGCCACCCTCCCGAATGACCTCGGCCGCGCTGAGGTTTCGCACGAGGAATCCGGCGCTGCCGGCGACGATCGCCGCCACGAGCGCGCGTGCTCCCGTCATCCCCCAATCGCCGCGAAACGCCACGTAGGTCGAGACGAGCACGATCGGATTGACGATGGGCGCCGCGAGCAGGTAGGCGATCGCCGTCGGCGCGGGGACGCCTTTGGAGATCAGGCGGCGGGCGACGGGAACCACCCCGCATTCGCAGGTCGGCAGAATGACGCCCGCGCCGACGCCCACGGCGATGCGACCTAACAGGGAGCGCGGCACCGCGCGGGCAATCCGGTCCGGAGAGACAAGCACTTCCACCAGCGCGGAGAGCAGCGAGCCGAACGCCAAGAACGGCATCGCCTCGAGCACGATGGCCGTCGCGATCGAGGCGAAGATGCGAAACGAATCGTCCATCGACCAGAGCGTAGCCGATCAGCGCCTACCAGCCGTGACGACGTCGGACGCGACGGCGTGTGCGGCGACGCGTGCGGCGGTGCACGCCGGCGAACGACGTGGGCGTGAGCGGCATCCCGATGGGATCGATGAACAACGAGCAGGCGTCGCCCTCGGCAGCCTCGTCTCCCTCAAGCACCTTGACGGTGTAGATCAGGGAGTCCTTTTCCAGCCGTGGGTCCTTGAGTTCAACGATGACCTCTTGCGGCTTGGAACCGATCAGGATCGAAAACGCTCCATTCGGAGGGATCGCCTTGAAGCTCTCTTTGCCTCCCACGCCCCACGATTCGACGAACCCCTTGGTGCCGATCTGGCCGGCGATCCGTTTGGGTCGATCCGAGAAGTAGATCGTGGACGGCGCGACCCCGATCAGCCGCAGTTCGTCCTTTTTCAGGACGCCCTTGGTCGCCGCCTGGACGAACAGATACTCGACGAGTTCGTCCTCCTTGACTTCGGCGTCCTGCGCAAAAACAGCCGGCGCCAGCGGCAGGAGCCCCAGGCCAGCCAGAAATCCACGACGTTCGATCATCTCGGTACCTCTCTGGGGGCGATTATTCCGGGCCGGACAGGGTTGCGTCACTGTCAAAATCGACAGCCGGGTTTCCTCCAACCTGTCAGTTCTGACGGTTTTTCGGCGTCCGCTCTTACGGCATCATCCGCGGCGAGGTACCAAGACCATGATGCAGCTTCGAATTGCCGCCGTTCTCACGCTCTGCGCTCTCGCCGCCCACGCGGAAGGCGTAGAGGACTCCGTCGCGACCTATGTGGATCTAATCGAGCATGCGAAAGCGGCCCGTTTGGGGTCCAGCGACGGCATGGGCTTCGGCGCGATTTCAGCCGGTGGAGGCGTGGCGAACTACCACCAGAACCCCACCAAGCACGGCACCCAGTGGGATAATTTCCTGCCCATCTGGGGCAAGAAGCTGCGCGCCAAGGGTATCGATCTGCCGGATCCGATGGGCGTCGGCCTCAACGTCGCCTACACCGATCGCGATCAGATCGTGACCGACCTCAAGGTCGCGTTTGATGGCGGGCCGTACAACGATGTCTCCAACTTCGTCGCGGTTCGCGCGAATGCCAAGGCGTGGGCCGGGATCTTTCGCTACGACTTCTGGCTATTGCCGATGGTCAACCTCTACGTGCTGGGCGGATGGACGACCGAGACCTCGGACGCCAAGGTCACCGTGGACATTGATCCTCCCGGTCCGCTCCCGCCGCGCAGCGTCAGCTTCGACATTCCCGGCAAGCGCTCGGGGCCGACCTACGGCGCGGGACTCAACGCGGCGGTGGGCTACAAGTGGGTCTTCGGCGACCTCAACCTCAACTGGGCGAAGACCGATCTCGGCTTCGAAGGGGATATCACTTCGTTTATCGCCTCGCTTCGCGTCGGGGGATTCGTCGATTGGGGCCCGGGCCAATTCCGCGCCTGGATCGGCGTCACCTTCTGGGACTTGACCAACACCGTCGCGGACCGAATCGAACTTCCCGATGTGACGATCGACTACGTAATCGAGGAAGAGGCGGTCGATGAGTACACGGCGATCGTGGGCCTCAGCTACGAGCTCGAGAAGAATTTCCAGTTCGTCGCCGAGGTGCAGTGGGCATCGGCAACGCTGATGTTTACCGGAAGCTTTACGTACCGCTTCTAGGGAGCGACAAGATGATCACTAGCCGACACCTACTCCTCGCCGCGGCGGTTCTTGTTGCCGCCTCGTCATCCGCGTTCAGCCAGACGATTGAAGACGAAGTCGACTCCTACATTGACCGCGCGCAGACGCTCGACGCCGGCGCCGATTCGTCGGCGCTGGACGTGCTGTCCAACTGCCTGGACGATCGCGAGCCGACTTCCGTTGCAGACATCAACTCCTACGGTTTCCATGCGGAAACGACGAAGCCGGACTCGAAGTGGCACGGGCTCATCGAGCTCTACT
>CBDURV010000439.1:0-4122 GCA_965369495.1 uncultured bacterium | reverse complement strand
CATCCCGCCATGAGCGCGCTCCAGACCGATGCGGGCGTGGCGGGCGGCAACCGCGGTGGGCCGCTGGTGGACATCGACGGCAACCTGATGGGGGTGCTGCTCGACGTGCACGACACCAACCGGCAGGGCTATGCCACGCGGCTGGCTGGATCCTACGCGGGCAATGCGGGGCTCGGTTTTGCGCTGCCCGTCGAGTTGATCGCCGAAATCCTGCCGCGCCTCATCGCCGGCGCGGAACTGAAGTCGGTCTTGCTCGGAATCTCGAGCATGCCGACCGAGGACGGACTGCGCGTCATGGCGGTGACCGCCAAGAACAGCAAGGGCGTCGCGACGGCGTCGAGCAAGGCGGGACTGAAGGTGGGCGACCTGCTCGTGGAGCTATCGGGCAGGCCGCTGCGCACCACGCCGGATCTGCTGCGCGCCCTGGCCGCGTTCACGATGGGCGACAAGATCACGCTCGTCTGGACGCGCGACGGCAAGCGCATGAGCGCCGAAGTCGAACTCGGCGAGCGGTAGTTTCAATCGGCTTTGGGCTCTGGGCCTTGGGCTTTGGGCCTCGAACTCGTGCGCGGGAATCTCGGGCGTCACCTTTTGCCGATGACGCTCGAATCGCGAGAGAGACACTCTGGTTGCGGCTCAAAGCCCTGAGCCCAAAGCCCAGGGCCGGTCCCTGAGAAGTCCGTTAGCTCGCGTAGATGGGCCCGTCGTAGTTGTCATCAACCCGGATGTTGTCGATGAACCGAATGCCGCGCGGGCTACGAGAACTCATGAAGAGCGAATTGACGCGTTGGCCGCCGCCGAAGAAGCGGACGCCGTTCATTAGGCTGCCGTCGGTCACGCCGGATGCACAGAAGATGACGTCGTCCGACGGGGCGAGATCTTCGGTCTTGTAGACCTTCGAGAGATCGGTGAAGCCCGCCTCGGCGAGACGCTCCACGTCGCCGTCGCGCGCGGGCATCAGGCGGCCCTGGATCTCTCCGCCGACGCAGCGCATCGCGGCGGCGGTCAGCACGCCTTCGGGCGCGCCGCCGGCTCCCATGACCGCGTGCACGCCGGAGCCGACGATGGATGCCGCCACGCCGGGGGCGAGGTCGCCGTCGGTAATCAGACGAATGCGCGCGCCGGTCGCACGCACCTCGGCGATCAGATCCTCGTGGCGCGTGCGCTCCAGGATCACGATCAGCAGATCGGAGACCGAGCGCTTGAGCGACTTGGCCAGCTCCTTCATGTTTTCCGCCACCGATGCCTCGATGTTCACGGAACCCTTCGCGAGCGGTCCGACGACGAGCTTTTCGAGATACACGTCCGGCGCATGCAGAAGTCCGCCCTGCTCGGCCGCAGCCAGCACGGCGATCGAGTTGGGCGATCCGGTCGCGCACAGGTTGGTGCCTTCGAGCGGATCGACGGCGATATCGATCTGCGGCGCGTCGGCGGAGCCGTTGCCGACCTCCTCGCCAATGTAGAGCATGGGCGCCTCGTCGCGCTCGCCTTCGCCGATGACGATGCGGCCGCGCATGGGGGCGTGGTCCATGGCGGAGCGCATCGCTTCGACGGCGACGTGGTCGGCGTGGTGCTTATCGCCCTGCCCAATGGTGCGGGCGGCGGCAATGGCGGCGTCTTCTGCGATGCGAAGAAAGTGGGCGGCGAGATCGTGGCGCATCGGCGCAGAATAGATCAGCCCGCGATCCGTAGCAAGACGGGTCGCGGGCCGATCTGAGTCACGGTGCCATTTTAGTCAGCGAACTCTCCCCTTTCCAGGTGGGGGAGAGTTCGCGAAGCAGCGCGCGGAGCGCGCTGCACAGCTCCAACCGCGTAAGCGGTTGGGCCAGAGGTGCTACAGAATTCCTGCGATGTGTCGGTGCATGCGCCAGCCGGTGAACCACTTGCGGAAATTGGCGTTCTCGTAGCAGCGGGTGAGCGAACTGACGCGATCGGGCGAACCGATGTAGCCCAGAGCGATAATCGCCATTCCGCGCACCTGGGGTTCGTTGTTGCCGGCCAGCTTGATCACGCCATCGACCGAGGCCGCATCGCGGATCCACGAGAGGCCGAAGACGGCGTTGGACGCGGGGATGCGGTTCTTCGGGTTCGGCTTGGAGTTGAAGTAGCCGGTCAGGTCCCGGACCTGGCGGCGATCTCCGAGCACGCCCGCGGCGAGCGGTGCCTGGCGCGCGACTTCCTTCTGCTTGTACTTCTTGGTGGCCTGGATCAGCGTCTCCATGCGCGTCGTATCGCCCATCAGCGCGAGACCCACGAGACCGTAGCCACGCGCGTCCGCGTTGAACTTGTTGCCGGTCACGACCTGCTTGACGACGACGTCCGCCTTGTTGGCCGCCTTGAGCAGGCCGAGCGAGACGGAGCAGGCACCGGCCACGTAGTGGTCGATGGTGGTGTTTTCGAGCATCGCGACGATGTTCGTGATCGCCGTCTGATCGTCGGCCAGCGCGAGCGCGAGTGCGGAGCAGGCGCGCGTGTAGTTGTCGTTGCTGCCGAGCTGCTTCTTGTCGTTGAGCCACTTGATCAGGGTCGCGCGCGTCTTGCTGTTCTGGTCGAGTCGTCCGGCGAGGTCGCCCGTCATCAGCAGGACGAAGTTCTTCGTCTGCTGCGCGCCCTTGTAGGCGTCCTTCATGAGCGCCTTGGCGGCGTCCTTGGCTGAGGCCTCGTCGCCGGAGTAGTTCGAAAGCGCCAGGATCGCCGCCCACTTGACGGCGGGAGACTTGTTCTTGACTCCCTTGCGCACCGTCCGGAGTCCTGTCTGCAGGCGCCCGAGCGACGTGACGGCCTGCGAGCGCAAGGCGTCGTTGCCCGACGACTTGCCGGCGAGGAGCTCAAGCTGTTCGAGACCGTTGCGCTTGCCCTTGAGCTTGTGCTTCGCGATCTCGTCGCGCATCTCGGGGCCATAGAGACCGAGCGCGTGAACGGCGGCGATCTCGCGATCGTCCTTTGAGTTGGCACTCGTGGGCAGCGACTCGACCACGAGGCCGAGTGCATTTGCGTTGCGCGCCAGGCCGAATGCGATCAGCGCATAGGGTCTGCTCTTGACGTCGAGATCGCCATAACGGCGCATGAGAAGCTGGCAGGCCGCGGCGTCACCGGTCATGCCGATGCCGAGCAGCGCGTTCGCCTTCACGTTCGCCTTGGATTCCTTCGCGAGCAGCGCAAGCAGCGCGCGCGCGCACATGTTGTTGGTGACCGGATCCGCGCCCTCTTTCTGCTCCTTGACTTCCTTTTCGTTGGCGGGAATGGAGCGCAGGCGTCCGAGTGCGATGCATGCCGCGGCGCGGACCGCAGCGCTCTTGTCGGTCAACCGCGCCTTGATCGCATCGAAAATGCGTCGGCGCTGGGCATCGGTGACGGGGTTGATGTCGCGCGGCGGGTACTTGGCGCCCGACCCGAACCAGTACTGGACGCTTCCCGCGTTGACGCGGCCACGCTGGGTGGAGCGGGCGATGTAACGGTCCTTGTTGTATTCCCACCAGCCACTCCAGAGGATCTTCTCGTCGATTGACGTGCCCTTGCCGCCGCCTAGGTTGCCGGGAGCAGTGCTCGGTGCGGCGTTGGGATCGGTGCCCGCGTTGGGATCGGTGCCCGCGTTGGGATCCTCGGGATCCTCGGATTCATCGCTGTCGTCGTCGTCGTCGCCGCCCGAGCCGAGCTCGCCCGACTGCGGCCCGCGATAGGGCCAGCCGACCGTGTCGCTCTGCGCCTGTGCGGGCAAGGCGATCAGGGCTACGGCCAGAACCGCCAAAAGACGGCGAATGATGACGGATTCGATTCCGATACGCTGCATCGAGGACCTCCAGTTCTTGAGTATAGCGTGCGTGGGCCGCCGGTAGGACGCGGATTCGACGCAACGCTGTGTGCGCGAATGAATTACAATCGGCCGATCGAATGGGACTTGAAGTCCGGTCGAGAACACGTATGCAAGCCCAGTTCGGAGGATAGAGGTCTTCCGGTGGGGGCACGGAGGCGCATATGCGGTCTACAAATAATGGGCAGAACGACGTGCGGGAACGCGCGATGAATCTGCTTTTCCTGCTCGCGCTGGGTCTGACACTGGTCGTCGGGCCGATCGCGTTTGCCGAGGACAAGCCGCCCTCGGCCCCCGGTAATGAACCGGGT
>CBDURV010000438.1:0-4125 GCA_965369495.1 uncultured bacterium | reverse complement strand
ATCGCGCGCAAGTCCGACGGCAATCCGCTCTTCGTGCTCGAAATCCTGCGCGACCTGCGCGAGCGAGGACAACTCGTGCGCGCGGACAGCGGCTCGTGGAGATCGACCGGCCTGATCCGCAAGATCGACACGCCGCACAGCGTGCGCGAACTCATCCAGGGTCGCCTGCGCAAGCTCGACGAAATCGACCGCGATCTGCTCGACCTGGCGTCGTGCTGCGGCTACCGCTTCGATCCCGCGATCGTCGCCGCCGCCAGCGACCTGGATCTGATTCCCGCGCTCAAGCGCTTTCGGCACCTCGAACGCGACCATTCCATCCTGCGACCGGACGGGCGCGAGTACGTCTTTGACCACCACCAGATGCAGGAGGCGGTCTATTCCGACCTCTTCGAGCAGTTGCGCGAGCAATACCACGCGACCATCGGCGAGGCCTGCGAAACGCTCTGGTCCGAACCGACCGACGCGCAGGCGGTCGTGTTGTGCGGACACTTCCTCAAGGGCCTGCGCGCGAACCGAACGCGCCCCTACCTGCGCCGCGCGCTCGAGCACCTGAGCGGCGCCAGCCTGCCCGCCGCGGTCTTCGACATGGCGAACATGGCGCTCGGGGCGGGCGAGCCGCAAGAACCGCGCGAACGTTTCGAGGTGCTTGCTCTGGCCATCGGCGGCGCCAACATGACCGGAGACTGGGAGACGGAAAAGCGCATCAACGACGAGCAGGTCGAAATCGCCGAAGCGCTCGGCGACGACGCCCTGCACATGCGCGCACTCATGACCCGCGGTACGCGGCTCTACACGATCGCCGAGTTCCCGGAATCGGTAGCGGTCTTTACCGAAGCGCTCGAATTGGCCCGCGCGCAGGACAGCGACACGTTCACGATGCACGCGCATCGGGGCCTCGGCGTCAACTACAGCCGCACGCAGAACAATGCCAAGGCGCTCGAGCACCATCTGGCTTCGCTCGAACTCTCCCAGAGCCTCGACCTCCCCGGGCTCGAGGCGGGGGCGCACAATAACGTCGCTCTTGCGTATGTCGGCGAAGGCGACCGGGACAAGGCCGAGCAGCACTACGCCCACGCCATCGAACTGGCGGCGCGGATCGGGGAACGGCGTTGGGAAGCACACGCCAACGCCAACTGGGGCCGCATCCACTTCGAGCGGGGCGACTTCGCGTCGGCGTGGAAGTGCGCGCTGCGTTTTCGCGAGCTCACACGCCTCATCGGCGACCGGCGCGGCGACGCGACCGCGGGCGTGATCATGTGCACGCTCTGGAAGCTCTTCGGATCGCTGGAAGAGATGGAGCACGAGCTGTCGCACGTCGAGAGTTGGATCGACGCGACGCGCGACCATTGGCTCACGAGCTACGTGCTGGCGCACCGCGCGTGGATCGCCGACCAGCGCGGCGAGGTCGGCAAGGCCGTGCGAATCTACGAGCAAGCCGCCGAGCAGCGCCGCGAGCTGGGCGACCTCCGCTCGCTGGCCGAAACGTTGGTGAGCATCGGCTCGACTCGATTGCGCGCCGGGCACGAGGCGGACGGCATCGCCGCGCTGCACGAAGCGCTCGCCGTCGAGGAGCTGGACCCCGACCTGCCTGCGCGGGCATTGAGCGAGCTGTGCGTCGCGGAGCCGGGGCGTCTCGAGGAGGCGCGCGCGGCACTCGCGGCACTCGCCCCCAAGAACATGCTCTCGGTCAGCGGCCCCTACTGCTGCTGGCTGGCGTCGGGCGATCGCGCCGATCTCGAACTGGCGCACACGAACCTCGCTGATCTCCAGTCCCGCATCCCGGAGGAGTATCACCGATCCTCGCTCGAACGGGTGCGGGTCTTCCGCGCGGTGACGGAGGCGTGGGAGGACCGGGGCAGATGACATCGACGGGGTCTTTCCGCCATCGAAAATTTATTCCGGCGGACTCCGGGCCCCGATGTCGTGTTACTAGGTGGGAACAGAACTGAGAATTGGACGAGATGACGAAACACACCGTCACTCTTCTGCTTAGGCAGATCGAGGACGGGGACGGAGAGGCGGAAGACCAGCTCTTTGAGCTGGTCTACGCCGATTTACACCGGGAGGCAGGGCACGCGACGGCGGGCCGGCCGCTCACCGACTCGCTCCAGAAGACCGATCTCGTGCACGAGGTCTACGCCAAGCTGTTCGTCGGCGAGGGCGGCAAGTGGGAAAACCGGCGCCATTTCCTGGGCGTGGCGGCCAAGGCGATGCGCTCGATCCTCGTCGATCACGCGCGCGCCAAGAAACGCGAGAAACGCACGCCGCTGGGCGAGCGCGACGCACTCGATTCCATCGTGACCAAGTTCGAGGATCGCGTCATCGACGTGCTCGATCTCGACCAGGCGCTCTGCACGTTGGCCGAAGAGGACGCTCGCGCGGCGCGGGTGGTCGAGTTGCGCCTGTTCGCCGGTCTTTCGATGAGCGACGTCGCCGGCGTGCTCCAGCTTCCCAAGCGGACAATCGAACGCGATTGGACGTTTGCACGAATCCGGCTGCACCGATTGATCCAGTAAGGCAGAATTGCTGCTACCCGGGTAGGTGGATAGTGGCCGCGCATCTCAAAGATGTCGTAAACGACGCACTCGAGCTTGCGAGCATCGAACGCGACGAGTTTCTCGTCCGCGTATGCGGCGGTGATGATGCCCTTCTCGGCGATGCGCGTGAGATGCTGGGCGCCCACGAGCGCATCGGCGACTTCCTCGAACCGCCGGACGTATCCCGCGGCCTCTGGGTGCGCGCGCTCGAACACGCCGGCCCGGAACTCGGCGCGATGCCGGCGCTCGTCGGCGCCGTGTTGGACGACCGCTACCAACTCGAGGAGCGCCTCGGCACCGGATCGTCCGGCTCCGTCTACGACACCACCGACCTGCTCACCGGCGAACGCGTCGCCGTCAAGGTGCTGACCGCCCTGCACATGAGCGATTTGCACTGGTTTCGACGCGAGCTGACCGCGCTGCGCCTGTTGGAGCTACCCGGCGTGGTGAGCCTGCTCGACGACGGCGTGCACATGGGGCTGCCGTTTTTGGTGATGCCCAAGATCGAGGGCACCCGCTTTCCCGGCCGCCTCGCGCCGGTGCCGTGGAAGGAGTTGGCGGAGACGGCCATCGCGCTGCTCGAAACCCTGGCCCGTATCCACGCGCGCGGCGTCGTGCACGGCGATCTCAAGCCGGCCAACGTGCTCGTGGATGACAAGCGGCGGCCGATGGTGCTCGACCTCGGTCTTTCATCGGGTCCGTCGGTGCCCACCCAGATGGACCTTGTCGGCGGCATCGCGGGGACCCCCGCCTACCTCTCGCCGGAACAGCTCATGGGAGAACCGGCGACACCGCAAAGCGACCTGTACGCGGTCGGCGTGATGCTGCACGAAGCGCTCGCCGGCGCCATGCCCCATCCCACGCACAAGCTCGACGAACTCGTGGAGGCACGTCTCTCCCGTCCGGCTCCGTCCCTGCGCGAACGCGGGGTCGATGGGTCGACCTGCCCCGTGGACACGCTCGACGCGCTGCTCGCCATCAAGCCGGAAGATCGCGAGCAGTCCGCCGCGCAGGTCGCCGCCCGCTTGCGTGGCGAGACGCCGCCGCTCGAACTACTGCGCACGCACCCGGCGCTGCAGCACGACGAAGCAGTCACCGAAATCACGAACGCGGCCCTCGCCTCGCGGGAGGTGCGCGTCTATGGTCCGGAGCAGTCGGGCCGGCGACGCTGCATGCGGCGCGTCGCGGGTCGCCTGCGCCGCGCGGGCAAGAGCGTGCACTGGCTCGATCCGGAGGCCGGTTCGCAACCCCACCACTCGG
This sequence comes from uncultured bacterium, assembly GCA_965369495.1. Lineage (GTDB taxonomy): Bacteria > Planctomycetota > PLA2 > PLA2 > PLA2 > JBCDBY01. Next base: position 328 of record CBDURV010000438.1, on the reverse strand, counting down.
ACGTGGTGATCATCAATGACGCGGAATTCGATGTCGGGGACCGCGCCGATTGCGTTATTCGCGTCGTCGATCATGCGGACGACGCGACCATACGCATCCGACCGCTCAGCCGCGACGCGCTCGAAGCGCTCTTCAGCGGCAGCAACCGCATCTTCCATCTGCGCGAAGACGCGGCGCGCGAACTGCATCGGCGCACCAAGGGCTGGCAGCTGCGCGTGGCCGAGGAGCTTTCCGCGTGGTTGCGTGCCGGCCTCGCGCAGGTCGAGGAGGGCGCCATCGTGCTCGACCGGGGCGCGATCGATCTGCTCGGCAGCGGCTTCCGCGTCTG
>CBDURV010000437.1:0-4142 GCA_965369495.1 uncultured bacterium | reverse complement strand
ATAAGGCGCATGATCGCGTGAAGCTCTGCGCGCTTGCGCTCAAGAACCCGGCACGCCCCGTCCGCGTCATCGCCGCCGAGATACTGGGCACGATTCGCGAACTGCGCGTCGTGCCGATCCTGATCAAGGCGCTCGAGAAGGAAAAGAAGGTCACTGTCCAGAACGTGATCGTGCACAGCCTGCACGAACTCACGCACCGGCCGTTGGGCAACAACGCCAAGCGCTGGAAGGACTGGTGGAGGACGAACAAGTCCGACTTCGGCTTGCCGCCTCCGCACGACACGCCCAAGGTGCGGCCCAAGCTGCAGAAGAAGAACACCGGCGAACGCCGCTCTGTTTCGGTGCCCCGCTTCTACGGCATCGCGGTGGATGCGACGGACATCGTCTTCGTGATCGATCGTTCCGGGTCGATGCGCAAGAACCAGCCCAAGAGTACGAGCAGCCGTTGGGATGTGGCGATGAGCGAGGTCCGGGCGGTCATCGACAAGCTGCCGTCACACGCGCGGGTCAATGTGGTGTTGTTCGGGACCGAAGTCTGGACCTGGCGCGACGGGCTAACCACGCTCGACGCGCAGACCAAACAACGACTCGACGCCGATCTGCGAGCGCAGGGGCCCGGGGGCGGCACCTATTTGTGGGAGGGCATGGAGCAGGCGTTGGAGGAGCGCGAGGTCGAGGCGATCTACCTGCTCTCCGATGGCGAAGCGAGCGGCGGCAAGTTCAGCAGGGATTCCGACATCCTGCGCGAGGTGGCCAAGCGCAACCGCTATCGCCGCGCGATTATTCACGTGGTTGCCGTCGGATACGACTCGTCGCTGCTGCAAAAGCTCGCCTCGAAAAATGGTGGCCGCTACGTGAAACGCTAGCGGGGGTTTCACATCCATGCGCAGTACGCTTTCGCTTCTCGTTCTCGCGGGGATCGCCTTCGCGGAAAAGCCGCCCGACTACACCGCCGAGGCGGGACCGCGCAAGGTCGTCGTGGTGAACAAGTTCACGGTTCCCGACAAGGCGCGCGAGTTGAAGCTTTCGTGCAAGGCGACCTTTCCCGAGGGAACCGACAAGCTGGCCGTGATCGTCTTCAGCCACGGCCTCTACGGCTCCAAGAGCACCTACGCGCCGCTGGCCGAGTTCTACGCCAGCCACGGCTACGCGGTCATCCAAGTCTCGCATCCTGATTCGCTCGAGTTCGGCTACCGGAACCAACAGCGCGCGATCGCCGATGCGTGGCGCGAGCGACCGCGCCAGATCACCCTGCTGATCTCCTCGTTCGAGGCGATCGGCAAGGCGGTGCCGGCGCTCAAGAACCGCCTCGACATCAAGCGGGTCGGGGTCGGGGGCCACTCGTTCGGCGCCCATACGAGCCAAGCGATCGGCGGCCTCGACATCGCGCGCGGCTTGCTCGTGACGCGCGACAAACGAGTCAAGGCGGTCGTCTGCATTTCTCCCCAGGGCGACAAGCCGGGCATGCCGAAGAGCGCGTGGAAGTCGTTCAAGACACCCGCCATGTTTCTGACGGGTTCGAAGGACGAGAGCCCGATCCAGAAGGGCAAGAGCGGCTTGTGGCGGCGCGGCGCCTATGACAATTCACCCGCAGGCGGCAAGTACCTGATCTGGATCGATGGCGTTGAGCACAGTTTCGGCGGCATCACGGGCATCCGTCGTCGCCGCATCAAGGCCAACGCCGACCACGTGCGCATCGTCAAGAAGACGACCCTCGCCTTCCTCGACGCGTATGTACGCGACGACAAGAAGGCGAAGGCCTATCTAACGAGCACCGGGCCGGTGCACGCAGGCGAGAAAACCCGCGTGACCTACGAGCGAAAGTAGTTGAGCAGCTTCCGAGTACGGCTTTGGGCTTTGAGCTGTGAGCTCTGCGCCGCGACCAAGCCATCCACAGGCGCGACGGGAGCTACGGGGACTCGGTCGTCCGAGAGACTTCGAATCGGGAGCCGAAGCCCAGCGGCGATCGGAGTGCGACGCGATGGACTGGTTGATTCTCAGATCTCAAAGCACAAAGCCCTAAGCCATGTGCGGAAGATCTACTCCGTATCAACGAGGCGATCGATTTCGTAGTAGCGGACTGCGTTCGCGCTGATGGTCAGCGTGTGCACCGTGCCACGAATTTCGCCTTCCTTCTCGACGTAGATCATGTCGCCTTCGACCTTGAGCACGGGCCCCTGGATAAATCCACGGTCGCCGCCGCCGGTGTAGAAGCGGACCTTCTTGCCCTGCAGGCCCTGGACTGCCTTGAGGAATTCGCTCGACTCACTCATCGCGGATCTTCACCTTTCCATCTTCAATCGTAAGGCGATCGGCGCCAAAAAGGCGAATCGCCTCGGGGTAGGCCTCGCACTCGGCTTCGAACACGCGTGCGGCGAGCGTCTCGACCGTGTCGTCGTCCTGCACGGGCACGCGCCGCTGGACAATCACCGCTCCGGCGTCGTACTGGTTGGTCGCGAAATGCACGGTGCAACCGGACTCGCTGTCGCCGGACTCCAGGACCGCGCGATGAACATGTTCGCCCCACATGCCCTTGCCGCCGTACTTGGGCAGCAAGGCGGGATGAATGTTCATAACGCGTTGATTCCATGCCCGCGGCACCACGAGCAACCGCAAAAAGCCCGCGTGGCAAACGAGAGTCGCGCCCGATTCCTCGATGCGCGTCCACGCCCGCTCCGCCCATTCCTCGGCATCGGTCGTACGCGTCCACGGAATCAGCTCGACCTGCAGTCCGCGGTTGGCGCAGCGCTCGATGGCGGCGCACGAACGATCAGCCAGCACCAACTCGATCGAGGCGTCGAGGGTGCCCGCCTCGATGCGATCGAGCAGATTCAGGATGGTGCGTCCACCGCCGGACGCGGTGCAGGCGATACGAACTTTACTCATCTCTAAGATCTTCGAGCAGGCCGAGGACAAGCGTCTCGAGTTGCGGGGCGGCGGCGTTGGCGATCGCGATGATCTTTTCGACGCTGACCGCCTCCAACGCGTCGGGCAGGCCCAGATCCGTCACCACCGCAAGCGCGCAGACGCGCATGCCCGCATGCACCGCCGCGATGCACTCGGGAACGGTGGACATGCCGACCGTATCCGCGCCCAGAATGCGCAGCATGCGGTACTCGGCGCGCGTTTCGAGCTGCGGGCCGAGAACCGAAACATGCACCACGCGCGGCAGCCGGAATCCGGCGGCGATCGCCCGCTCCTCCGCCCGGTCGATGAGGCGCGCGTCGTAGGGCGCACTCATGTCGGGGAACCGCGGGCCGATGCGCTCGTCGTTGATGCCCTCAAGCGGGCTGGTCCCCATCATGTTGATGTGGTCTTCGACGACGCAGATATCCCCCAGCCGCATGCGGCCGTCCAAGCCGCCGACAGCACTGGTGAGCAGCAGCGTCTTGGCGCCCAGCGCGCGCGCCACGCGAATGGGGCGCGCGACCTCCTGCATCGAGTAGCCCTCGTAGCAGTGGAAACGCCCCTCCATGATGAGCACCTGCCGCCCCTTGCGCGTGGCGAGCACCAGCTGCCCCGCATGGCCCGGCGCGGTGGAAACCGGAAAGTGGGGCACCTCGTCGTAGGGGATCGACACCGTCGTGTCGAACTGTTCGGAGAGGCCGCCAAGCCCGGTACCGAGGATGACCAGAGCCTCCGGCTGTGCGCCCCGTTGCCGCAGGAATTCGGCCGACTCCTGGATGCGTTCGTACGTCTCGCTCATGAAGCGCCCAAGGATATCAATATCGACCGGATGCGCGAGCGCAGGGTGTCGGGATCGAGTTCTTCGCACAACAGCACCTTGTCGCGCGAGGTGTCGCCGCGCAGGACACGCACGGTTCGCGGCGCCACGTCCAGGGCGCGCGCGAGCAGGTCGCAGACGCCCTTGTTGGCGCGGCCCTTTTCGGGTGGCTGCCGCACGGCGATCTTGAGGGCGTCGCCGTGCGGGCCCACGATCGCGTCGCGCTTGGCGCCGGGGGCGACACGCACGCGCAGCGTGGCTCCTTCAGGAGTCGTGCCGATCGTCACCTCGGACATTCGCGCTAACGCGGCGCGTTGGGGGCGACGGGCAGGCGCGGGATCTTGTTTTCGCCGTTCTTCGCGATTGCCGGGGCGACATCGACGTCCATCTTGCGCGCCTTGGGCATCACGTCCACGTA
>CBDURV010000436.1:0-4146 GCA_965369495.1 uncultured bacterium | reverse complement strand
AGCTCCAACTGCGGCAGCGGTTGGGCCAGCAACTCTGCAGCGCCAACGGCGTAAGCCGTTGGGCCGCGATCACGACTGCGTCGCGCCACGGCCCAGGGCCAGCAGTGTTTTGTGGGGGCTCCCGCCCCCACCGGGCTCGCTGACGCTCCCCCTGCCCCCGACCGTGCGCAAAGCACGCCACCGAGCGTAGCGAGGTCTGCGTGCCCAGCTCCATCCGCGTCAGCGGATGGGCCAAGGACATCACGAGCCTGCGCGGAGAGGCTATCCGTCAAGCGAAGCGGGCAAGTCGCGCAGGCTCGCAAGCCCGAATCGGTCGAGGAACTCCTTGGTGGTGCCGTAGAGCAGCGCGCGGCCGAGGCCTTCGTCGCGGCCCGCCACCTTGATCAGGTCGAGTTCCAGCAGGTGGCGCAGCACGGGGCCCGCGCCAACGCCGCGAACGCGTTCAATCTCCGCGCGCCCCACCGGTTGCTTGTAGGCAATCACGGCGAGCGTCTCGAGTGCGGCGCCGCTCAGCCGATCGGACGCCTTTTGTCCATTCAGCGCAGCGACCGTCTCGGCGAACAGCGGGTTGGAAAGCAGCCGCCATCCGCCGGCGATTTCGATCAGATGAACGCCGCTCTTTTCGCCTGAAAAGCGCTCGGCCAAGGCCACGATTGCCGCACGCGCGGCTTGCCTTTCGGCCCCCAACGCATCGGACAGCCGACCCACCGATAGCGGCTCGCTCGCCACGAACAGGAGCGCCTCGAGTTGCGGCAAAAGCAGCTCGACATCCTCGATGCGCTGCTCCTCAGACGCACCATCCGCAGGCGGAGACTCGTCCGCCTCGATCGACGCAGCTCCGTCGATCTCGTCATCCGCGGGGAGACGATTCGGCGTTTCCTCGCCACTCTCTTGCGGACCGGTGTTTTCCGGCGGCTGGTTCTCGGCGTTCACGTTCTGCTTGTCATCTGTCTGCGGGACAGCTGCCTGTTCGTCATCGGTCTGCTGCTGGCTGTCGGCTCGTTGGATCATCTCTTCGGGCACTCTCTCCGGTGAGTCCGGTGCATTCGAGGCGCACACCAATTATCCACCCGACCCGCCGCTGGCCGAGGCCAAGAAAGCGTGTCGCTCCTGCATGCGGCGGCGCCAGTGGACGTATTCTCCCACGGATACCGGACGCTTCTCGAGATCGGTCTCGATCGCCGGACTCAACTCTGCGAACGGCTCGTCCTGCGGCGCGTGCAGCGCATCGACGAGGTAGAGGCGATAGAAGCGCCGGCCGTCGGCCGTGCGCGCCAGCGGACCGATCACGGCTCCCGGCTTGGCGGCGAACACCTGCCGCGCGTCCTCATCGTCATCGAAGTCGGCGGCGATCATGCGATGATCGACCAGGCCCCCGCCCTTGGCTGTCGCGTGCAGCGAGAGCGCCCGCGCGAGATCCGTGAACAACTCCCCGCGCGCCAATCGCGCTCGTATGGACTGGGCCCGTTCGCCGTCCTCCACCACGATGAGCGATACCTCGGCGCTGCCGTCGCGGAACTCCGCGTAGCGAATCAGTCGGTCCTGCAGCAGTTCGACCTCGATCTGCGACCGGAGGAACAGCTGGAAACGCTCCGGAGTCAGGCCGATGGTGCGCTCCAGCCAAATGCGCGGTTCAACCGGCTTGCCCGTCTGCTCCGCGGTCGAATCGCGGAGCCGCTGCGTGAACGCCGCGTACCGATTGCGGGTGCGCCGCTCCACCTGCGCGACCGGCACGGTCACGAGTCCGCGATCCGCTTCCATGCGAGTGATGCGCTCGACCAGCAGGCTGTCGAGGGTGCGCGAAAACGTGAGCGCGTCGCGCGTGCGTAGGAAGCGCGCGAGATCCCCGTAGGTAACCGCCTCGCCGCCGATCCAGCCAATCGCGGATTCGCGAGAACCGCTCTCCGTCGGCCAAGGGTCATCGCCGTCGTCCGTCGCCGCGCAACCGGCCAGCAGCGCCAGCGCCCAAATTTCAAGAGGGACGAGGAACCGGATCCGCGGCGCCATCAACGTGCGCACTATTTCTTGCGCTGCTTGATGTACGTCGACCACTCCTTTTGGCGTCGCTGGCGCTTCGCCTTGGAGTCCTCGGCGACGTACCCGCGACGGGCGCCGTACATGTTCTTGAGGCACTCGATCGCCAGTTCGCGAACATGGAGCGGCGGCTTGACGAGTTGATCCACCAGGACTCTACTGGCGTTGTAGCGCTCTATCTTGAAGGAGCGGTTGAGCACGACCGCCTGGCCATAGCGCGTCTTGATGACATCGGGAAGCAGCTTGAGGACGCGATCGACCGCCTCGCTCTTGTTTTCGGCGCTCAGTGCGTCCCACTCGAAGACCGCATCGATCACCGCTTCGCCGGTGAGCTTCTTCACGCCGCCGAACGCCTTCGCGCCTTCGCTCCACTTGATGACCAGTTTCTCGGGCAGGGGCTTCTGCTTGAAGTCCTCGGCCTCCTTGAACTTCTGGAAGCGGCTGGCGAGTTCGCGGTTGAACGCATCGATGCGTTTGAAGTCCTGGGAAGCGGGCGGTTTCGCGACCGCAACCACGGCCAGCAGGGGGAGAATGATGGCAACTCGGAACATGTCTCTCGTTCTCTCTCTCGTTCTCACTTGACCAATCTTCACTTAAATCGGACCACGCGGAAGTGCTTGGCCATGTAACAGTTGCCGCAGCGATCGGCGTAAATGGCGTTGCCCTGCGGCGTCGAGACGGACTGCATCACGTAGCCCTTGCCGGCACAGGTCGGGCAGCCCTCTTCCTTCGGCGGCATCAGTTCCACCGCGCCGCTCTTCTCCGCCCAGTAGGCATAGAGGAAGTCGCGCAGGTCGGACCAGCGCCGTTGCTTGACCTTGCCCTGCCACCAGCGGTCCGCGGTCATGCGCGCACTCGGCCTGGGAGCCGGCGCAGACTTCTTGCCCTTGGGGGCCCTGGCCTTCGGCGCCTTCGCGAGCGCATCCTGCAGATCCTCGACGACAATGAAGGTGCCGTCGCGATAGAACGCCTTCTGAATGGCACGCTTGGGGCGTTCCTTCCAGAGTTCCACGACCTCCTCGGCCTTGATGCCGAGCTTAGATGCGATCTGTTCGATCGCGATGTAGCTGACGGAATCCTCCGAGCTGGCCTCCCCGGCCGCGAAGTTCATCGCTTCGCGAATGGAGAGGTCGGGCTCCTTGACCTTCTTGGCCAGCGCATCCTTGACCGCGTCGCGCAACTTCTTCGCGACCTGCGCGGTGTAGTAATCCCTGCGTCGCTCTTCGAGCTTGGCCTCGAGCGATGCGAACGCGCGTGCGAATTTCTCGTCGTCGCCGTACTTCTCCTTGAAGGCGTCGAGTTCGACGCGCGCTTTCTCGAAGCGGTTGTAGACGATGTGCTTCTCGGCGGTGCGAAGCAACGCGTCCGCCTCGGCGGAATTCATGAGCTCCACGATGCCGGCGATGGCACGCTCGATGGTGCCCGCTGAATACTTCGGGTCGTCCATGCGGAGCACGATCTCGAAGTGCTCCTTGGCCTGCGCCAGCGCTCCGACGAAGCGCGCGTACTCGGCCAACTGGAAATGGTCCACGGCGGTCTCGGGCTCCTTCTCCTTGAGCTTCATCTCGTAGAGTTCGTCGGAGGTGTAGACGATGCGCGCATCGACCTGGACCTTCTTGATGTCGCGCACGTCGCCGACGCGGATCGTCAGGATGCCGTCGGCTGTCTTGAGCTTGTAGTGTCCGTCCTTGGCCGCCGTCTCGCGATTGAGGATCATGCCGGTGAAGACATTGCCGGTGCGGTTGCGAAGCTGATCCGCCTCGAGCATGTGGCCGCCCTTGGCTTCCGCCACCTCGAAGCCGAGATCGATGCGCAGCTTGCGGGCGAAGTCGGGCCGCAGCTTGCCCCAGGGAATCGTCATCTTGCGGCGTGTGCGCACATCACGCAGGACGATCACCTTATCGCTGCACTCCGCCTCGATCAGCTTGCCGACTACCTTCGAGCCGTTCTGAAGCCGCAGGGAGACTGTCTTGCCGGCAGCCTGCGCCGGGGCAAGTACCGAAATGGAGACCGCGAAGGCCAAGAGCAGCAGAATTGTTCGCATCGAATCTCCCTATTGCAGCGGTTCTGCGTCCGACGGCCCGATCAGCGACGACTCGGGTCGAGCGAGCG
>CBDURV010000435.1:0-4153 GCA_965369495.1 uncultured bacterium | reverse complement strand
GGCGTCACCTTCGACACCGGCGGCTTTTCCATCAAGCCCCCCCCGGGCTTGGAGGACATGAAGTTCGACATGGGCGGCGGCGGCGCGGTCTTCGGACTGATGCATCTCGTCGCGGCGCTCAAGCCCAAGATCAACATCCACGCGCTCGTGCCCTCGACCGACAACATGCCCGACGGCGCCGCCTACCGCCCCGGCGACATCCTCACGGCGCGCAACGGCAAGACGATCGAGGTGCACTCGACCGACGCGGAGGGGCGCCTGCTGCTCTGCGACGCGCTCGCCTACGCCTCGGAGAAGAAGCCCGATTGCATCGTTGACCTGGCGACGCTGACGGGCGCCTGCGTCGTCGCACTGGCCGATGCGGCATGCGGCCTGTTCGGCAACGACGACGGCATGATCGAGGAGTTCAAGGCGGCCAGCGGCACGAGCGGCGAAGAGGCTTGGCACATGCCGCTCTACAGCCGATACACGGACATGATGAAGGGCACCTACGCCGACCTGCAGAACTCCGGCAGTCGCTGGGGCGGCGCCTGCACGGCGGCCGCCTTCCTGCAGGAATTCGTCGATGGACGCCCGTGGGTGCACCTCGACATCGCCGGCGTCGGATGGGCCGACGCGACCAAGTCCTATCGGAGCAAGGGCGCCACCGGATTCGGTGTGAGGTTACTGTGGGAGTTCCTGAAGAACCGTCGCTGAGCGCCGGCGCCGCACGCGCGGTGACCGCACGCCGTCCGCTCCTCAAACTGCTCGACGCGGTTCGTGGGCGGACCGTCTCGTACATCCAGGTGCACAACAACCCCGACCCCGACGCAATCGGAGCGGCGGTGGGTATGCGCTACATCTACGAGCGCTATCTCAACATCCCGTCGCGCATCATCTTCGGCGGCATTGTCGGACGCGCCGAGAACCGCGCCATGCTGCGCCTGCTCGGCATTCAGCTCGTGCCCACCAGCAAGGTGAACTACAACGAGTGCGATCTGCTCACGCTGGTGGACACGCAACCGGGCGCGGGTCACACCGATCTGCCGCGTGATCGCATCCCGGAGGTAGTCATCGATCACCACCCGGCACGGGGCGAGTCCAACGGCGCGCTCTACTACGACGTGGGACGTCCGATGGGTGCGACCGCCACGATCGTCGCGGACATGATCCTGCTCAACCACATGCCGTTGCCGCGCGATGTCGCCACGGCGCTCATGTACGGCATCAAGTCGGACACGCACGACCTTTCCCAGGAGGCGACGCCGACCGATGTCGCCGTCTACCAGAAGCTCATGGGGCACGGCGACACGGCGTTGCTGGCGCAGATCAAGAACGCGCGCGTGCCGCGCAGTTACTACGCCGTCTACGAGCGCGCCATCGTCAACGCGGTCATCTACGACTTCGCCACCGTTTCGCATCTGGGCCGCATCGACAACCCCGACATGGTGGCGGAGATGGCCGACTTCCTGCTGCGTTGCGAGGACCAGAAGTGGAGCCTCGTAACGGGCATCTACGAAAACACGCTGCACCTGAGCCTGCGCGGAACGTCCAAGAACGCGCACGCGGGAGCGATCGCGCGCAAGGCGGTCGGCGTGATGGGATCGGCGGGCGGTCACGGCCACATGGCGGGCGGACAGGTTCCGCTCGGCGACTGCGACAAGGCCACGCGCAGGAAGATTGTGAGTGCCGTCACGGAACTGTTCCTCGACGCGATCAAGGCGAAGAAGTCGCTGCAGACTCCGCTGACGCAGGATGTCTTCGAAGAGACGGACACCTCGTTCCCGTTCGAGTAGGCGATGGGGCAGTCAAGCGTGCCTCCGCTGGGGGGCGAGCCCTTCGAGAGCGGCGATCCGCGCGCGGTGATCATTCCCGTTCCGTACGAGAAGACCACCACCTACCGCACGGGCACCGCGCAGGGTCCGCGCGCGCTGCTGGAGGCGTCCACGCAGGTCGAACTCTTCGACGAGGAGATGCGCATCGACCCCCTCCATCACGGTGTGCTGACGCATGACCCCGTCATCTGCGACGGCATGCCGGACGTGCTGGCGGACCAACTCGCGGAGATCTGTTTGCCGCACATGCAGGCGGGTCGACTCGTGGGCTGCCTCGGCGGAGAACACTCGGTCAGCCTGGGGCCGATTCGCGCCGCCGCGCAGGCCCATGGCCCAATCGGCATCCTGCAGGTCGATGCGCATCCCGACCTGCGCGACAGCTACGAGGGAACGAAGTACGGCCACGGCTGCGTGATGCGTCGCGCGCTCGATGTCGACGGAGTCACCAGCCTCGTCGCCGTCGGCCTGCGCGCGGTTTCCGACGAGGACGACGCGGTCATTCAGGGCGACGCGCGCGTGCACCCGCTCTACGCAATCGAGCTTGCGACGCGCGCGCGGGACGAGTGGATCCAGAACGCGATCGACGCGCTTCCCGAACGGGTCTACGTGACGTTTGACCTGGACGGCCTCGATCCGTCGGTCGTGCCCGGCACGGGAACGCCGGAACCCGGCGGCCTTGGCTGGTGGGACGCGCTGGCACTCATGCGCGCGGTTTTCACGCAGCGTTCGGTGGTGGGGTTCGATGTCGTGGAGTTGTTGCCGGAGCCCCCCTCGTGCGTCTCCGACTTCGCTGCCGCGCGCCTTGTTTTCAAGATGCTCGCCTACTACATGCCCCCGCAGAATGGAGCCGGCCGTTGATCCCCCTTGGCTTCGACAAGGACGGCATCGAAGTCGCCAACGGCCTGCTTTGGCTCGATGCGCGCAAGCCGAAGAAGCTCGGCATCATCTCGCACGCGCACGGCGATCACGTAGGCCGGCACGAGACGATCATCTGCACGCGCGAAACGGGCGCCTTCGTACGGCAGCGTTCCGGCCATCAGGCCAAGTACATCGAGCTCCCCTATGGCGAGCCTTTTCCCGTGGGGGATCTCGAGGTCACGCTGCATCCCGCCGGACACATACTCGGCGCGGCCATGGTGCATATCGCCGGTCCCGACGAGACGGTGCTCTATTCGGGTGACTTCCGGCTGGTGCCGGGGCTCACCTGCGCGGGTGCCGTGCCGGTCCACGCCGATGTGCTGATCATGGAGGCGACCTTCGGGACGCCGGCGCATCGCCAGCCGCCGGTCGCCGAATCGCGCGCGCGCCTGTTGGAGTTCGTGCGCGAGAACCTCGACGCGGGGCGCGTGCCGGTGCTGCTCGCCTATGCGCTCGGCAAGGGGCAGGAGGTGCTCAAGGCGCTCACCGACGCGGGCATTCCGGTGGCCGCGCACGGCTCCATCTGGAACCTGTTACGGCCCTATCGGGATGCCGGCATCCGGTTCCCGGGCGCACGCCGCCTGAGCCGCAACGGCAACCGCCGATGCGCCATCATCACGCCGCCGCGCTGGGCGGAGTCCGCGCCGGTGAAATCGTGCGGCGAGACGCGCGTCGCCGCGGTCACGGGCTGGGGAGCCATGGCCCTGCGCCCCGGCATCGACGAAACGATCAGCCTCTCGGATCACGCCGATTACGATCAGCTGATCGAGCTGGTCGAGCGAGTGGCACCCAAGCGCATCCACCTGCTGCACGGCTACGCCACCGAACTGGCCGCCGACCTGACCGAGCGCGGCCACGAGGCGCACGCCGTTCCCGGCCACAGCGGACCGGCGCAAGGAGAGATCCCCGGCATGTTCAAGCCGCGGGGCGGCAAGCCGAAGCCCGCAAGCGACTGACCGCCCGCGAACGGCTTTGGGCCTTGGGCTTTGAGCCTTGCGCAGCGACCAGGCCGACTACCGGCGGGCCGGACGCCGTCGGGCCTCGTCGGGGCATCCGCTCTGTTGCGGCCCCCAATGTCCCAAGGCGCAGACTGGTTGCGACCCAAAGCTCAAAGCTCACAGCCCAAAGCCGGTTCCCCGGCCCCAACCGCACTTTCCACCTCCCCCACACAACATAACCGTCCTTATCGGACATGGGGCGGATGCGGCTCTGGGCTTAGGGCTTTGAGCTTTGGGGTTCGAACTCGGTATGCCACTCGCTCGCGGCCACCTCACATCGACCCGACTCGCATCGATCGGGACGGGCCAGCCTGGTTGCGACCCAAAGCTCATAGCCCAGGGCCCAAAGCCGCTCGCCTAACGCCCGAATCGAGTGCGGCACTGGCCCGAAGGGCGTCAACGCCCGCTGGTATGGTGCAGAGA
>CBDURV010000434.1:0-4159 GCA_965369495.1 uncultured bacterium | reverse complement strand
TGCGACGCGAGTGTCGCAGCGGTCGTTGGTGGCATTGGCCTCTTTCTACATGCGCCCCTTGGGATCGTATGCGTCCGACTGACCGCGCGCGATGGAGAGCGATTGCCACTCGGTCGCGCCGACCTGCATGCGGGCGAGCTGGACAATCTGGCCCACGTGATAGGCGTAGTGGCCGAGCTGGCGGTTGATCGCCTCGACCACCGTGTGCGCGCGGCCGCGGATCGTCACCTCGCGGGCGAGGTCCGCCTCGGTCAGCGAATCGAGCGCAGAGAAGCAGGCTCGCCAACCCTCATCCCAAATCGCCATCAGCTGCTCGCGCGACTCGATGTCGTCGATGAACTCCCCGGCACGTTCGCGGTCAGGCTTCTCGCCGTCGCTGTGCAGGAAGTCGGTCCAGCGCGAGCGCATGTTGCCGGCCATGTACCGCTCTCAAGATCGGCCCGAAACGCAACAGCCTCGGCCTCGCGATCGAGCCGAACGACCGATTGTGCGAAACGGAGCGCCGTCGTGGTCTTTCCGCTGGCGCGAAGGCCGGTCAGAAGCGGTGCGGGAAGCTCACTCATCAGCCCGCCGATGAGCTCGTCCGCAAGCCACGGTCGGGATCTCGCCAGGTCGGCCACGCATGACTGATACCGATATTCTGCGCAAGATGGTGCCGAAATTCTGCATCAACTACTGCCGTTTTGCTGCGGCGATGCCGAATGGACGCAGATTTCGGGTACCGGCGGCTTGCGTCCGGAATCTCTGCCTAACATGGTCGCGTGTCGCTTCCCGCACGTCTGATCGCCCCGCTCGTCATAGCGGTGTTGTTTTGCGGCCAAGTGCGTGCGGACGTCGTCAAGGATGCGCGTGCATTGGCGGCGAGCGGCAAGCACGCCGAAGCCGCGGGCAAGATCGGAGCAGCGATCGCGAAGGCGCAGCGCAAGAACGACCTGCTCACGGAGCAGCGCCTCTGGGTGTTGAGCAGCGAGATTCTGGCCGACGCGGACTCGCGCACGGTTTGGACGGCACTCATGGCGCCGCTCGATCCCAAGCGAAGCGGCGCGTTCGTCTCCGCGCATCTCTTGGCTGAACGCCTTGTCTTCGCATGCATCGAACAGCACGACGAAACGCACCTTGAGGCTGCCACTGCGGTCCTCGCCTCGCGCGCCAAGGCGAAGGGGGCCGGCAAGCACACTGCACTCGTGCTTCGTCTCGCGCAGGCGGTCGCGGGCAAGGGGGCCGGTGCCGCCGAAGTGTGCGAGGAAGCGGCGAAGCAGGGCTGGCCCGAGTTGGCGGGCATGGCCGCCATCGCCGTGTTTGACGGGCAGCGCACGAAGCAAGGCGATGCGCAACGAGCCGAGGACGCGGTGGTGGGGGCCATGATCGCCGCCGGTGACTCCGGTCTCGCCACGGCGTGGGCGCAACCCATCAAGCGCCGCCTGCGAAGCAACGCCCACGCGGTCGCGGCGGTTACCCGCGTTATGCAGAAGATTGGCGCGATCCTCGTTCAGCCCCTCGGAGTTCCGACCGGCGGCGGCGGCAAGACGAAGCTCGGCATGGCGTGGAAGCGGCTGGGCAAGAAGAAGCTGATCGCCTCTCTCTCTCGACGCGACGACCTGCTACTCGAGCAGCCGTTCGAGAAGTTCAAGACGACGCTGAAGCCGCGCTCCGGCCTCAAGCTCCATAGCCACGGCGGCCTGCATTTCGGCCTCAACCGGTTCGGCGTGACGGTGCGCCTGTTGGATCTCGATGGCGCGGGTTCGGCTGGCGACGACGCGGAGGTTCCGGGCCCTTTCGATCTGGTCTACCGGCTGGGTCCGGGAGAGACCTGGGTGCTAACCCGGAGTGGAGTTCAGGTTCGCTGAGCCGGGCACATAGGTGTTCCTGAAGACACCGGCGTTCGGCGGCCAGCGCTCGTAGACCGCCTTGCAGAATGCGGGTTCGATGCCCCCCGCGAGCAGATGCCTGTAGCCGGTGCGAAATGCGTGGTGATCGTCGCGCAGTCGGTCGACCAGCCAACGGTAGAGTTCCGCGTACGAGGCGGGGTCCCACGCCTGCATCCACTCGCCATCATTCCCGCCCGCGTGCGCGATTCGGTCGAACAGCGACGAGAGCAGTCGTCGGTCCGCCCCGTCCAGCACTTCGTCCCGGAGTCGTTCCCGCGCCGCCAGTGCCATCAAGACCGTGCGCAACCGTTGCCAGGAAGAGAAGTCGCCGGGTCCTGACATATGGATCCGGGGAAGGGTTGTCAAGCTGTCCGCGAGTGCGAACACCACGTCGGTACCCGGGTCTTCGGGAAGCAGGATGTCGAGCCCGCGCCGTGGTATCCGTTTCGTCGGGAGCCCAAGGCTCCTCCACAGGGAGTCTGTCCTGGCCTCGACGTGTGCGATGCCGGGCATCCAGGCGGGGCCCCCGTCGGCTGCGGTGACCGCGCCACTCATCGCATCGACTTGGCACCCCTTCAGGCTGCGCAGAATCATCGGGAACGGCATCCGTGAAAAGGACGTGCCGCACTCTTGTGCCGACTGCCGTACCAGCACGATCACCGGATTACTCGGGTCCGCCCGGGCGGTGAGGGTCACGGCCGCCGTCAGCGTTTCGTTCCAGTAGACGCCGATCCAGTCCCCGTAGTACTTGGACTCTGTGACCTCCACGGCGGCGAACGAGACGACAGGTTGAATCACATAGTCCGCAGCGTCCGCCGCATCGACGTGCACCATGTCGATTCCCAGCCTAAGTTTGCGGTCGAACTCCGCGACCAGCGCGCGGGACAGGTCGCCCTCGACATCGCGAGAGCGCACCGTGGGCGCGATGTAGATCGTAGAGCTTCTCGGGACCGACGATGCCGGAGATGCGCAGGCGACCACGAAGAGCAGGATCGAGACGGCGGATTGGCGCATGGGATTCTCGCAGCGGGTACTGTAGCCGTTTCTCCAGGCACTAAGGAAACCATGATCGACGATGCAACCCAGCGCGCGTTGCGCGAGTTTGCCTCGCGCTGCCGCCGCCTTCCGCCTCTCGCCAATCGTAAGGCGGGACTGCATGCGCTGTTTGCCGGTCCTGCTGGCGCGGGCAAGCGGCGCGCGGTGGAAGGGCTCGCCGACAAACTCGGGCTGGATGTCCAACGGGTGAAGCTGGGCGCGATCCAGACCAAGTACGTTGCAGGGACGGAACGGCGCCTGGCCAAGATGCTGGCGCAGGCGGAACACAAGGCGGTGGTGCTCCTGTTCGACGAGGCCGATGCGCTCTTCGGCAAACGCCTGGACGACGACGGCGCCGACGAAAGCTCAGGGAAGGCCGTCGCCGAGTTTCTTGTTCGGCGTCTTGGTTTCTATCGCGGCGTGGCGGTCGTCACGACGGACCTAAGCACCGACGTCTCGTCCGAACTACGCCGCCGCATGGATTGCGTGATCGATTTGCCCGCCTAGCATCGTGTTGCCGGAATCAGGAACGGTTCCAGTTCGCCTCGCAGAACGCGATCTACGCGGCCGGTGCTCGTCCCGCTTCGCCGGTCGCTCACGCGTGGTTTGGATCCGAGCCAGTAGGTCCGGACGACCTCGAGCGACTCGGTGTTCGACCCGTCGATTGCGAGCCGCGCGTGCAGGAACGCCACGGTCCGGCGCTCGGCCTGCTCGCGGTCGCCGGGCTGCCACGTCTTGACGGAGACCATCGTCGGCAAGTGGAGAGCGGACGTCTCGAAGCGAATCTGCGCACCGAAGCGCGCCTCCGCTCCGCGCCGATCCTGGACCTCAACGCGGATCTGTTCGGATCGCGATTCCGAGTCGGCTTGGCGCATGACCTCGACGCGCACGAGTTCGCGCACCTCGAGCGGACGGTCCTTGCCGTGCACCTTGCGACGGAGCTGATGGAGACCGGCCTCGGTGCGCAGAATCGCGAAGGCGCCGGCACCGCCGATGGCGAACGCGACGGTGTCTTCCAGCGGGTCGCCGCCCCGGCGGTCATCCAGCACCTCGACCTCGAAGCCGCGCCGTTGCGCGAAGTCGTGATACATGCGAGCGAGCGCAGTCACCGCGTCGAGTCCGCTCCCGTCCGCCTTTATGCGTGTCACGACCACGACCGCGTCATCGAGGTCGCCTTCGCGTGCCAGCAGGCGCAACCGCCGCTCCTCGAAGTCGTGCCGCGCGGTGAACGGTTCCGCACGCTTTGGGTCGGGATT
>CBDURV010000433.1:0-4192 GCA_965369495.1 uncultured bacterium | reverse complement strand
ACAATTCGACCAGCTCGCTCCCGTCGGCAGCCTCTCCGACCACGTCACAGGTTGGAATCAGGGCCGCGCGCACCGCG
Organism: uncultured bacterium; assembly: GCA_965369495.1. GTDB lineage: Bacteria > Planctomycetota > PLA2 > PLA2 > PLA2 > JBCDBY01. Next base: position 4,115 of record CBDURV010000433.1, on the reverse strand, counting down.
GCGAGCATCTCCACATTGTCATCCGCGATGACCGCTGTGAGCCGTGCGCGTCCCATCGCCCCACTCTCGCCGAGACGACCGGATGGCGACACTGTCTGTTCTTACAGGTTCGGCTCTTCTTCCAGGTTCGACTCTTCCTGATTGAGCTCGAGTTTCGCCGCGTAGCCGTAGAGTTCCGCGCTGGTGCGGATTCCGAGCGATGCCATCATCGTGTACTTGTGATGGGCCACCGTGCGCGTCGTGACCCCGAGCGCATGCGCCACCTGCTTCATGGAAAGTCCGCCGACCAACAGGCTCAAGACCTCGCTTTGGCGCGGGGTCAGATCCTTCTCCTGGCTGGTCTCCGAGCCGGTCTTTGTGATCGTGTGGGTGGCGGGATCCACGGCGGGCGAGACATAGGTTCTCCCGCGCAGCGCTCCGAAGATGGCCTTCACAAGCTGATCGCCGGCTTCGTCCTTGAGCAGATAGGCGCTGCAGCCGATCTTCATCGCTTCGGCCGCGACGATCGGGTCGTGACTAACCGTGAGGATCACGATCTTCGACTGCGGCAGCGATCGCGTCAGCGCGCGCGCGCAATCCAGGCCGTTCACCTTGGGCATGTGGATATCGACCACGAATACATCCACGTCGTGTCGCGGCGCCTGGAGCAGCAACTCGGAGCCATTGACCGCACTCCCCACCACCCGACACTCCGGCTCGAGAAGCTGTGTCAACGCATCGATCAGGATCTGGTGGTCGTCGGCAAGAAATACGCGCGGTCGCATCGTGGCTCTTCCAAAATTATTCCAACACGATTGCGTAGAGAAAGGAATCGATCCGTTTGCGCACGTTAATTTCCAGTGAATTCGCCCTCGGGCCTATCGATGTGCTCCCCAGTAAGCCGCAGCAGAACGGTCGTCCCTTTACCGGGCGCGGACGTGACTGTGAGTTCGCCGCCTGATTCGTGCGCCCGCTCGACCATGCCGGATAGGCCCAATCCCAGCCCCGCATTCGCAGGATCGAACCCGCAGCCGTCGTCTCGAATCCGCAGCTCGAACGCTTCGTCGCAACGGGCGGAAACCGTAATCTCCTTCGCGTTCGCATGCCGCACCGCGTTACTTAACGCCTCCTGCACGATGCGATAGACGGCGACCGTGCGCGCGCCGCTGACACAATCGCATCCACCACTCTCGAAATGGACCACCACGTCGGAATGCTCCGACACGCTCTCTCCGAGAGTGCGAAGCGCCGCTTCGAGACCAACCGCCTCGATCCAGGCGGGGTGGAGCAGGTGCGAGAGACGCTGCACATCGCGTCCCATTTCGCGCGCATAGTTCACGACCTGCTTGCGCTCCTCGGGCTCGCCGGCGGACTGGATGCGCAGAACCAGCAGCGCGAATCGCTGGCCGATGTCGTCGTGTAACTCCTTTGCGATACGCCGGCGCTCGTCATCTTGGACGCGGAGTGCACGTTGGCCCAATCGGCGTGCTTCGGCCTCCGCCGCGCGGCGAGCTTCCACTTCGGTCTCAAGGCGCTGGTTATGCCGGCGCAGCGCTCGCAAACGCGCCCGAAAGCCGAAGAAGATTGCGATAGCCACAAGCACAAAGGCAAGCACGCGGAACCAGGTGGCTTCGTGGAACGCCGGAACGACCGCGATGAACAGCGGCTCGGATGTCTCGCTCCACTCCGAGCCGGTGCGGCTGGCCCGCACCTCGAAGCGATAGTCACCCGGCGGCAACCAGGCGTACGAGACCGTGCGCGACCCCTCCAACTCGTGCCAGCGCCGGTCGAGGGGTAAGAGGCGATAGGCGTAGCGCAGGTCCGTCCGTATGCCGTGCGCGTTGCTCGCGAATTCGACACGCAGTTCGCGCGCATCAGGCTCAAGGCGAATGGGCTTTTGCGCATCGCGCCGATGTCCCCCGCCGGTGACCGAGACGATGCGCGGGGGGCGAGGCACGGCCGGGCGCTCGAAGCGGTCCGGATCGATCTCGAACCAACCGTCGATACTGAGGAAGTAGAGCTTTCCATTCGACGCAACGTGCGCGCGCGACATGCCGTGCTCGTTCCGGGTCGCGCGCACGACCGAAAGCCGCTGCGCTTCGCCCTTGGCCACGCGAGCCGCCTGATCGGTTTCGAGAACGAAGATCCCATGGCCCGAGTTGATCCAGAGCCGGCCGGCGTCGTCCAGCAGGCAGGTGCTGAGATCATCGGAGGGAATGCCGTGTTCGATGTCCAGGCGATGAAGCCGGCCATCGATGCGGCACCAGAGGCCGTCCCGCTTGGTGGTGATCCAGACGCGGCCGTTGCGATCCTCGACGCAGCCATCGACGCGGGAGAAGCTCTCGTCGCCGAAATCGATCGTCTCCACGGGCGCATCCGCATACCGCACGACTCGGCCGAGTTGCGTTTCGATCCAGACCGAGCCGTCCGGATTGCCGCCGAGCCATCTTCCATGCAACTCCGCCGGCTGCCCTCCAGGGACGAGCAGGCGAATCGGCCCGCGCGCAAGGTCGAACCGACAGAACCAGAGTCGCCCGCGCGCGTCCTCTCGGACCCATTGCCGTCCCCGACATGACTCGGGGAGCGCGAGTGGTTCCCGCGCTCCTCCATCGAACCGGTAGGTCCGGTCGCGCGTCGCGATCCACGCTCCTCCCGATCGCGCCGGCGAAAGGATCGCATGTCCGATATCGGCCAGCTTCTTGACGCCGCCGTCGATGCGGAAGAAGTCGTTGCGGAGCTGGACCAGCAGGCCCCCGTCACGCTCCGACGCCAGCAGCGCCAATCCAGTGTCCGCCGGCCAGCCAAGGCGGCGCGCCGGCGTGCGGCGCAGCCGAAAGAGCCCTCGGGTTTCGGCGCAGAACCAAATCGCGCCGCTCGTGTCCCGGGTTACGGCGTGCACCGACCCGGTGGTCTCCGCCGGAACCACCAGTTCGAGTTCTTGGGCCGTGCCGAACTTGGCTCCGGCGACGCGATGCAGGCCTCGGTTGGACGCCAGCAACAGATCGCCGCGGTCGTCCACAAGAGACCCCACGACCGCCCACGGCCGGGTCGCGCCGGCCGGCAGCGGGACCGTTCGCACCCGATCGCCTCCGAGGAAGTAGAGCGCGTCCCGGCCGTAGGCAAGCGGCCCGTCGGTCGCGGCATATCCGACATGCGTGACGTGGCCGCGGATGGCGGAGACATGCTCAAGTTTGCCGGAGCGAACCCGATGGACCCCGCCCGTGCCTCCGATCCAGAGCGTGCCCGCCTCGTCGTCGTAGAGCGAACGGATCCGGCGCGTGGGAAACCGCTCCCCGCCAACCTGGACCAGCCCTGAGTTCCCGCCCAGCCAGATCGTGCCTTGCGCGTCCTCGAGCGCGTGCTCCACGCGTTCCGTACACGCGTCGCCAACCTGGCGCGGCTGTCCGTCCACCCACTTGTAGGTGCGCCCATCCAACGCGACGGCGCAGACCGTCCCATCGGCGTGCTTGAGCAGAGCAGAAAGCACCCGAGCGTCACCGCCCGGCATGTCGCGCGGCAAGAACTGCTCGAAGCGCGCCCCGTCGAAGCGGGCGACGCTGGCCAGAAAGCGCAGCCAGATGACGCCGTCCCGATCGGCGACGACATCGCGCACGATGTTGCTGGGCAAGCCGTGCTCGGTCGTCCACTGCAGCAGCTCGAATTCGCCGACGTGGGAGACGTGCTGGGCGAAGCCACCACGCGCGGTCGCCGCGACGACGAGCGCCGCGAAGAGAATCGACCGGATCTGATTGGCGCGCACGGGAAGCGCGGCAATTCTACAGACATGTAGGCGAGCAAGTTGCGGCGATAGCGCAGCGAGTCGATCCCGCGCGAATGGCCCGCTCGAAGAATCGGCGACGGCCAAGTCAATCCGAACGGTATCGCGTAAGCCTCTATCAAAAAGAACGTTATGACTGAGTGTGAAATCTCTGCGCTGATCGCCGATATTTCACGATAGGATCTAAATCCATGGAGAGACCCGACTTCATTCGCGTGATTCACCGTGCCTTCGAGATCACTCCCAGTGTCGCCTTGCTCGGTCCACGCCAGTGCGGAAAGACGACCCTGGCTCGTGCGTACGTGGACCAGTGGGCGCCCGAGCTCCCGCGCAGCCACTACTTCGATCTCGAGGATCC
>CBDURV010000432.1:0-4198 GCA_965369495.1 uncultured bacterium | reverse complement strand
GCAGCGCAGCGCCTTGGAGAAGGGGAACAGCCCGCCGCACTCGACAATCAGCCGTGTGATCGGGTCATAGCCATCCATGAAGGCGTCCAGCGGCACGTCTTCGCCCGCCTGCAGGCGGCGCAGCACGGCGTAATCCGCCATCAGGACGCCCTGGTTGATGTTGTTGCGCGCGTGGATGGGCGCGAAGCTGTCGGCGACCGCGATGCGGATGCCGCTCCACTTTTCCGCCTGCACCGCCGTCTCGCGCGACGAACCGACGCCTTTGCGCTCGCCCGCGACGATCACCTCGAAATCGGCGTCGTAGAGGCCGCGCTCGGGAATCACACGCTCGGCGCCGTCCATCAGGCCCGCATAGGCGTTCTTGGCCAACTCGTCCGGCTCGTGGCTAAAGCAGACCCACGCGGGCGTCATGACATCGGTGTTGATGTCATCGAGCAGATCCGCGGGCGCGACATCATCGAGCGTCAAATTCAGCTCTCCGGCGAGCTGTTTACGGATCAGGTCGTAGTCCTTGGTCAGGAAAAGGACGCGTTTGCCGGGATTGAGGGAGACGGTTCGTTCGATGCCCATGAACGGACCATTGTAGGCAACGCGCTGATTTAGGGACCGGAACGAAACAAGATGATCAAGGGACGCTCGGATTTGCGTCAGATTCGGGCACGACGATTGAGCGAATCCGCAGGCGTAGTTCTTCTACGTCGAGGAATTCGTGATTGAGGAGGGGTCGAAGATGGCGTGAAGACGGGCGGGAAAGGGGCATCTTGTTGCGTGACGGGCCCTTAGCTGAGCATCAAGACCGAGACGCCGGCCACAGCGAGACACGAGGCGGCCGCGACGGCCGGGGTAATGCGCTCCTTCAGCACGAAATGCGCGATGGGCAGCGTGAAAAGCGGCGTCGTCGAATGCAGCGCGCTGGCAATCGCGGAACCGGTGTTGGCGATACCGATCTGCATGAGCCAGATTCCGCCAAACGTGCCGACCAGGCTGGCCATCACAAGCCGTTTGAGCGTGGGGGGCCGGAAAAGAGCGCCCAGTTGGCCGTCCAATTCGCCGCGCACCAGCGCGAAAAGGGCCAGAAACATCGTCGCGGCTCCCAACCGCAGCACCCCCGAAAGCAGAGGCACGTCGGCGCCCGCAAACGCCTCCTTGCTGACCACCACGCCGGCCGCCTGACAGAGCGCGGCACCGACTCCGCAGGCGATACCGATGGCGTCCGCGCGCCGAGGCGCGGCGCCGTGCGGCCGCAACCAGACCACCAGCGTCACGCCCAGCATGGCCATCGAGATGCCCGCCATTTCGAAGAGCGAGAGCATCTCCCCACGAAACATCCACGCGCCCAACGCCGCGAAGACCGGCGCCAGACTCGCAATCAGTGCCGTGCGATGCGCGCCGAGATGAGCCAGCGCGACAAAGAGCAGCGTGTCGCCAACCGCCAACCCGATCACGCCGCTCACCGCGAAGAGCGAAATGGCGCGGTGGTCCACGTACGGCACCCCGACCGCGAGCAGGATCACGAGGAAGAGCGAGCAGCCGAAGATCCCCTTAAAGAGATTCACGGCGCGCGAACCGACGAGTTGCACGTCGCGGCGGAAGAGGTTGAGGCCAACCGCCCAGCAGAGGGCGGCCGCAAGGGAGGCCAGTTGGCCTACCACGGGCGCGACTCGATTCGGCGGCGACTGCTCATGGGTAGCGCGTCATCCTAATCGCGCTTGGCTGTAGGCTTACACACCTGCGTGTCGTCGGAGTAGTGGTGTGAAGAAGTTCCTGGCTCTGGCCCTCGCGGCGGTCGCGCTGCTGGCGTGGTTCGCACGCACCGCCGACGATGCTCGGCGTACCCCGGATCCGGAACGCGCGCACGAACTGTCAGCCGCCGCAACGCGGGCGGTTCGCGCCGATGTGCGTCCGCGCGGAAGCTGCATCGCGCGCGGAAGGGTGTTGGATGCGGCCGCCGACATCGAAGTGGTCGCCACGACCCCCGATGGCGAAGTCTTCGCGCGAACCCGCTCGGGCGCAGACGGCACGTTCCTGCTCACGGGATTGCCGGCCGGTGCGAGCTACGTACGCGCGAACCCGGCAGCCCCACTTGTTGGCACCTCCGTCGAGATCCGCGGCGATTCCATTGCCGCGCACCGAATCGTGCTGCGCGTCGAAGAGGGCCATCCGCTCACGGTGCATGTCGTGGGAGCACCGTCGCGGGCGCTCGAGTTGTCGTTCGCTCTCGACGACGGATCGGGCTGGGAGCGCCACGGAATCGCGATTACGGGTAGCGCGCGAGTTGAGGGGGTTCCAGGGGGCGCACTCGTGGCGACGGTGCGCGATGGCCGAGGGCGCAGCGTGCATGCGGCGGTCAGATCGCCAATCGTGACGCTTGTCTGGGAGAGCGAGAACGAGGCGACGTTGCACGGCCACGTCACGCTCAACGAGACACCGGCAGCCAACGTACAAGTCACAGTGCGCGTTGGGCATTCGGGCGACGGCCTAACAGCGACAGCCCAAACGGGGCCTGACGGCAGCTATCGCATCGAGGGGCTGCGTACGGGAACCAGCTTCCAGCTCGATTTCCGCTCTCCGGCCTTAGTGCTAACGCGGCAGTTCGCGCTCAGCGCCGACGAAACGCGCACGCTCGACGTTGCGCTGTTGCCCGCGAAAACGAAGGAGAGCGGACCGGCCGACTCACGCACCGTGCGCGGCCGCGTGATCGACATGAGCGGGGAACCGGTGGCGCATGCGTTGTTGTGCGCGCGACCGCGAGACGAGCAGCACTCCGGCCCTCCCAACTACGCCGCAGCCACGAACGCGCAGGGCGAATTCCGACTCGACGTGCGCCCGGGCCGCGTCTGGACGATCGAAGCGCAGGAGGGAGCACGACGCGGTTTCGTTCATCTGCCGCTCTTGGGTGACGCGCCGATCACCGTGCGCCTTGATGGAACCGGCTCCATTTCCGGCGTGGTCATGACCGACGACGACGAGCCCATGGAGGCGATCGAGGTTGGACTGGCGGGAGACGGACGCGTCGCGAAAAGCGATGCACAGGGCCGCTATCACTTTGATGGGCTCGCCGCCGGACGGCATACGCTCTTTTTGGGTGAGGGGATTCTCGATCGGGCCTACTCGATCCGCATGTGCGAGCTGCAAGCCGGAGAACACGTCCGCGAGTTCACGATCCGGTCGGGCACCCAACTGGTATGGCAGGGGCGCGTGGTGGACACCCGTGGGCGCCCGGTCGGCGGCGTTCGCGTCTCCGCATTTGCGGGGATCAACGGCAGCCCCATCGGCGACTGGGGTGGCTCGAGCCAGACCAACGCGCTGGGCGAGTTCCGCATGACGGGTCGCGGTCCCGGCGCCTACAACATTTACGTCGATGGCCTCGCGCTGCCCCCGCGCCCCCTCCCGAACAAGTTCGACGAACTGGTCCTGCCTGACGCGACGGAACTTATCGAAGGTCTCGTGCTGGACTCGGACGGGCAGCCGGTCCTTAACGCCCACGTTAATCTGGTCGCCTACACGCCGATCGACGACCGCAGGCACACGACCCACATGCGACGCACGATCAGCGCGCTGCATGGCCACTTCAGGGCGCGCTATCCCGCGGTCGCGCAGCGGTTGGGCGTAACCGTCGCACTGCCTTCCGGTCGCGACTACGGCAACCCGACGCGCCCCGCCAGCGAACACGCCATCTGGCGGCTCGAACCCAAGCCGGCCGCAAGCTGGGTGGCGCGCGTCGTGGATTCCGCGGGGTCGCCGGTCGCAGACGTGCGCGTCGAGATTCACACGGCGGACCACGCCTACGGTGGTGGCTGGAAGCTGGACGAGAGCTGGTTCTACGCCTCGTACAAGCAGCGCACGGCGGCCGACGGAAGCGTTCGGTTCGAAGGGCTCGCACCGGGCGCTCCGTTTCGCGTGCGCGCCGCGCAACACCCCGACTATGCGTGGAGCGAGCCGCTCACCATTCGCGATGCGGGACGCGCGGTGACCATCGTCATCCAACGCGCACGCTCGATTTTGGGGCGCGTGATCGGCCCCGCGGGGGAACCGATCGGGGGGGCGAAGATTTCCACGAAACTCCCGAATCAAGATGTGCGCAGCGATGCCGATGGCCGCTTTCGCATCGGCTCGTTGACAACCGACGCGGTCACTCTGCGAGTCAGCACCGGCCACAACCGCGACCAGCCCTACCGCTCGGCCAGCTTCGACCTCA
>CBDURV010000431.1:0-4204 GCA_965369495.1 uncultured bacterium | reverse complement strand
GCGGCTTTTCGCTCGGCCTTGGTCTTTTACGACGAATCTAGCGCTGTAGTACTAGGCTCTGCCTAAAGTACGCGCCTCCCCGGCCGATTCGTGTCTCGGAGAATACGATGCGAACGCGCAAAAACACACGTCGATTCAAAGGCCGCAAACGGATCATCTTTTCGCTGCTCGCGGCGCTGAGTGGCACCGTCTCGTGGCAACACCTCGAAGGCATCGGCCTTGGAAACCGCCACGAACGCGGGTTTTCGAAAGCCCGCCAGCTCTTCGAGCCTTAGCCCGCATAATTCATGAGGCGCGGCTTCTGGCCGGACCAGATCGCCGACCCGTGTTTCCCGAGTTTGGCATCGTTCGCCCTCGACGACCCCTCCGGGTCGCCTTCGGACTCTCTCTTTGATCTCGACGATCTGTCCTCGCCCAGAAGGGCACGCCGTAGTTCGAAAAGCGCGCCGTGCCGCGTCCTGGTGTTCACGGCCGGAAGAACTGCTCCCGATGCGCCCGCGCCTCATGAATTATGCGGGCTAGCGGTACAGCGCGAAGATCTTCTCGCGGGTGGTGTCACCGATGTTGAAGACGGAGACGCTGGTGCAGCCGAGGCCTGCGGCGCGAAAGTTCGGATAGACGAGCACGCGGTGGTGGCCGGCGTCGGCGCGCCACTCCCAGACCGCCTTGACGGCGTCACGTTGCGTGCTGACGTTTTCGGCTACTCCGCCCCCGTAGCGCGCGCGCTGGGCACGGCGGCGCAGCGTGCGGCGCGTCGGATCGGTCGGATGCTGGTGGCTGAAAAACCCGCCGTTCGCCATCGCCACCGCGAAGTCGCGCGCCATGTAGCGCAACTGCTTGTCGAGAATGAACGGCGGCAGCCCCAGGCTCGCGCGATATGCGTTGACCACGCGCAGGCCGTCGCACTCGGCGCTGCTGTGTTTGGCGCGGTGCTTTTCGTTCCACGCCAGCACGCGCGCGGCACGCGCCGTCTCCCAGACGAACGCCTCGACTCCCTTGAGCTTCGCTCCCGCCGCCGCGGCCGCCTTCCACTCTTCGCGAGCAAGCGCGCCGAGGGCGACGTCGAGCGCGGTGGCACCCTCGCCCTGCTTGCGATAGCCCTTGAGGAACTTCGCGATGTCGGTGTCGATCACGCTAATTCCATAGACGTTGACCGGTCGCGTGATCGCAAGCGGCTCCAGGGTCGGACGCTTGAGGCCAACGGTGCGCGTCTTCACGCCCATTGTTTTCGCGAGCAGCGCCGTCGCCTTGTTGTGCCGGATAATGGCGGCGGAAACGAGGCGCTCCATCTCGTCGTGACCCGGTTGCTTGTCGATGCCGACCCGCCATCCCCGCAACGCCTGCGCCGGCATCGCGTAGCGCCGCGTATCGAGCAGGAACCCACGCGCCGCCTCGCGCGCCTCGACCGTCTCTGCGGCCAGCTTGGCCAGCTTCTCGTCCTTGAACGACTCGCCGGCGAATGCGACCGCCGTCAGCGCGAACAGGACTCCCGCGACTCTCGCCACTAGTCCTGGTCCGCGATCCGTTTTTCCCGAACGAACGTGGAAATGAACCGGAACGTCGAGAGATCGCGCGTCTTCTTGGCCGCTTCGGTGGACTTGCGGAAGACGCCCTGCGCCTTGAGTTCGCGCAACTTGTCGTAGTCGTAGCCGAGATGGTCCATGGCGAACGCCATGCGATCCCCCTCCGTCTTGAGGCGCGCGTTTTGCATGCCCTGCAGATCGAAGTGGTTGGCGGAGTCGAGAATCGTCCCGTGGCCCACGGTGAACCAACCCGCCAGGTTGCCATCGCCCCACTGCGACGCCGCCTGCGGCGAATCGATCAGCACCTCGAAACGCTCGGGATCGAGCACGCGAATGAGATGGCTGCCCATCAACTCGTAGAGCGGTGTCGTGGCGGAATCGAACACGTCCTTGATGTACTTGCTCTGCGTCCCGACATCCTCCGCCTCGACGGTCCCGATCACCTGCCCCTTGAGCGGCAACTTGTCCACCACCTCGGGGAACGCCTTGTTGACGGTATGGGTGAGCGCCCAGCAGGAGGCGAAGAGGTAGCCGCCCACGCGCACGAACCACTGCAGGGTCTCCACGTCCGCAGCCACGATCTCTCCGGGGCAGTTGGCGACGAAGACGCCGTAGGGCTGGATGCCGACCTTGGCGACGGACGCTGCGCGGATCTCGCGATACTCGATTTCGTAGTCCTTGAGCAGCACCTGGATGTTGTCGCCGCCGCGGCGCGTCACGAGCACGACGATATCGAGATCCTCGTAGACCCCCCGGCGCGTCACGGCGTAGCCGTACTTCTTCGCATCGCGCGCCGCCTTGTCGGCGTCGGCGAACACGTAGGTCGGCCCCTTCCTCGCCCACCACTGCTTGAACTCCTTGTCCTTGATGCGCTCGCCCGCGATATGGCGCAGCGCTTCCCGCGCCGTCGCCGCGACCGCCGGCGTCTTGTCGCGCAGCATGTCGATCAGGACCGGCACCGCCTTCTTGGAGCGAATACGCGCGAGTCCGGCCGCGGCGCCGCCGCGAATGCGCCAGTCCCTGTGCTTGCCAATCGCGATCAGCGGCGCGACACCTTCGGGCGCGTGCAGTTTGCCGAGACTCACCGCGGCGCAGACGACGACCTGCCACTGCGGATTGGCGAGCGCCGCGACGAGCGACTTGATCGCCGCGGGCTGTCCGAGGTTGCCGGCGATCGTTGCCGCCTCCTCGCGCACATGCACGCTGTCGTCGTAGCGCAGGCGGTCGAGCACCAGCGGAAGCGCCTTCGCGCCGCGCAAACCCACTCCGGCGCGCAGCGCGTGAAACCGCACCACCCACTCCAGGTCGCCGGTTGCCACCGCGTGGATCTTCTCCCACGCGCGGTCTTCGCCGATCCGCGCCAACGCCACGACCGATGCCCCGCGCACCCCCTTGTCGGAGTTGACGAGACCGGTCGAAATCAGACGGTCCACGTACTTGTCTACAGGACCAATCGCGGCGCCCTTGCGGCCCAGGCTGCCCAGCAGGCGTGCGAAGCGCGCGTTCACCTCGCCCGACGCCGCCGCGCCCAGCGGACGCATGCAGAGTTCACCCGCGCGCGTGCGTTTGGCGTCGTCCTTGAGCGACGCGGCCAGTTCGCGCAGCGCACGAATGTAGCGACGCTGGAGGACCTGCGACAGCCCCGGGTCCTTGAGCGCATCGGTGAGCGGCCGCACCGCGTAGATGTCGGCGGTCAGTACGAGCGCCTCGATGGCGGCCACGCGCACGCGCAGGTCGCGATCCCTCAGCAGCTTCGTCCACAGGTCGAGACGGTCCAGCTTGCGCTCCGAACCGAGCGCGCGCACGGCGGCACGGCGCTTTTCGGGATCCTTGTGCCGGAGCATCTTCTCGACCTGCCGCGCGCCGGTCGTGTTGCCGAGTTGCGCGAGCGCTTCCGCTGCGTTGAAGAGCGTCGGCCCCTTGAGGCGCCTCGCGACGAGCGCCGCCCCCTCGACCGCGTCCACCTTCAAGAGGCTGGCAGCGGCCGCGAATCGAATGCGCCGCACCGGTCCGTCCACGGCCATGCGAGCCAGCGGCTTGACCGACGGCGCGCCGCCGCGCGTGGCGAGCGCTTCGACCGCGCGATGCACCACCTCCCAATCGTTGTCCTTGAGCGCCGCGATCAGGAGCGTCTCCGCGTCGTCGCCGCCCTTTTCCTGGAGCACGGCAACCGCCGCGAGGCGCTCCTGCACATCCTTGGACTTGATCGCGACCGCGGGTTCGGGCGCGAGGAGAAGCAGCAGTGCGGCAGCAGCGAGGACCATCGCAGCATTCTAGTAGGTCTTCGGCAGCTTGACTTTGCTCGACTTGCGCCGATAGAGCCACACCCAGCCGGCGGTGTCGTTGCCGGGCTCCAGCGGCCGCAGCTCGTTGTAGATTTCCGTCAGCCGCTTGCGTAGCTCGGCAGTCGCCGCCTGCGCCCGCTTTGGGTCAATGCGGTGTTTTTGGGAGAGCGCCGAATACTGCTTCAGCGCGCGCGCGCGCTCGGCGCGCTAGGCATCGCGCGTGTTGATCTGCTCGCGCGTCCGCTTGGGCGCCACGCGCTGGTTCGTGGTGCCGGACGGTGCGCTCTGGGGCGTCCCGCTCGCGGCGCTCCCCGACCCGAAGCACAAAGGTCGCTACCTGGTCGAGCGCGTCACGATCGGCACCTTGACCAGCATCTTCGAGCTCGCCGAGTATGC
>CBDURV010000430.1:0-4231 GCA_965369495.1 uncultured bacterium | reverse complement strand
ACCAGCGATTCCGAGGTTTCGAGCATGCTCGTCCCCGTCCGCGCGTTTGTTCGCTAACGGAGATCTTTGGCGCAGCGGAAGCCGACGTCCGGGTAGGGCTTGTCCGAATCGCGTTTGCCGTAGGCGGCGACGCTCGCGCGATAGCGCGGCAGATCGAACGAGCCGCCCTTGACGATCGCTGAGGTGCCGCTGGTGGCGGTCCACTCGGCGACGTTGCCGCCCATGTCCCAGAGGCCGAACGGGGAGCGGTCGGACTTGAAGGTGCGCACGCCGGCGGGCAGGCCGGTCGCGGCATTGCAGGCATCGCGATCAAGCCGGTCGCCGAAGGGGAAGGTGCGTCCGTCGGCGCCGCGCGCGGCGTGTTCCCACTCCTCTCGCGTCGGCAGGCGCTTGCCGACCGACTCGGCGTAGCGCTGCGCATCGACGTTGGATATGCCGGCGACAGGATGCTGCTCGAGATCGTCCGCGTACTTCCATGTTCCGTCGGGCCGTTCGTCCCACAGGGGTGCGAATCGACCCGCTTGCCCGCTCACGGTTCGGCGCGGAACCCGCGCGCGCCGTTCGTTCGCCGGAAGCGTGTTCAGGAACGCGGCGTACTCCCGGTTCGTCACTTCGCATTCGTCGATCAGGTAGGGCTTGAGCCTGCTGCGATAGATCTCCGCCTGGTAGCGCAGGTCGCCGAAAGGAAGATCGTCGCCGCCGATGATCGGTACCATGCCGTCCGGAAGCTTCGCCGGATCGATCGGGCAGGTGAGGCGCAGCGTGTGCGCCGAGGCGACGCTGATCTCAAGCGGCAGGTAGAGCGATCGCCCGCCCTGCTCGATTACGAATACGTAGGTGCCCGCGGTGAGCGGCAGCAGGTCTGTCGGCGGACCGGCGCCAATGCGCGTGGGGCTGTCCCACTTGAGCGCCTTGACGCTGCGCGACACGTAGTTGACGCGACTCACCTCCGCATCGGGCGGAACCGCGCGCAACTCGACCATGCGCCGACCGCGCAGGAAGGCGGCCAAACTGCGAACCTCATCGATGGCCTTGCGGCCCGGATAGGTTTCGGGGAGGGACTGCAGGTCGGGCAGCACGCTCTTGAGCAACACGGCGACCGTGTCGTTGGCGAGTTCCTTCGCCCGCTCGAGGTTTCCGGCGCGGAGGAGATCGGCGACGGTCACCCGCGCGTCCCGAGCTTCGCGTATGCGGATGCGAAGCGGCTTGTAGGTGCGCGCGTTGCGCAGTAGTGCTTCCGCCTCGGCATTGCCCGGTCGCACCGCGAGGTACTTGACCAGAAATTCCTCCTGCACGGTCGGGTCCTTGCTGCGCTTGGCGTCGGCGAGCCAGCCACTCAGCTGGTTCTCCACCTTTCTCGCCGCGCGCCATGACCAGGCGCTAATGCCGAGGGTCGTCGTGAGCACGATCGCGAGCAGCGACAAGCCCACCGTCTTGTGGCGGGTCGCCAGGAGCGCGGTGCGGTAGCCGAACGCGCGCACGGCTCCCATGCGCGCGGCTAGCGCCCGCACCGGACGGCCCGACAACCAGTTCATGATGTCGTTGATGAACCCTTGCGCGTCCTCGTAGCGGTCGGACGGATCGGGCGCCATCGCCTTGAGCGCGATGGCGGCGAGACCGGGGTCGCTGCCCTCCGGCATGGGCTGGTAGTTGGCATCGACCGCGTCGCGCAGGAGGTTGCGCATGGATCGCATCGACCCGCTGCGCAGCTCCTCGACGCGCTGTTCGTAGAAGGCAGCCTCCTCCTCGTCGCCCGCCTCGCGGCAGGACGCGGCGATCTTCTGGAGATTGACGAGGCGCTTGTCGAGCCCGACGCGGCGCAAGTCGATGGCCGGCGCCACCGGCGCGTCGCCGGCAAGAATGTAGTAGAGCAGGCAGCCGAGCGCCCAGACGTCGCCTTGGCGCGAGAATTCCCCGCGCGCCTGTTCGGGCGGCATCATGCGCAGCGTGCCCATCGTGTGCGACTTCGTGTCGTCCCGCTGCGGATCCGCGTCGCCGGCGCGCAGCACGAGGCGCGTACCCGTGGAGCGGAAGACGTGGCAGATGCCGAAGTCGATCACGTAGACGCGCAGCGTGCGCCCGTCCACCAGCACGTTCGTCGGTTTCAGGTCGCGGTGGATCACGCCGTTCACGTTGGCGAACTGGATCGCGCGGGAGACCGGCAGCAGCACCTGCCGCAGGAGCGCGTCCATCGAGTTGAGCGTGCGCAGCGACGGGTTGTAGCCCAGCCGGTTGCTCCGGAAGAGCCGGATGACGGAGTCCATCGTGACCGGCTTGTGCAACAGCTCCATGGTGTAGAACGGCTTGCCGTCCACATCGCCCTGGTCGAATATCGGCATCAGGTTGGGGTGCTTGAGGTTGCCCTGCACCTCCACCTCGCGCCGGAAGCGCACGCCGTAGTCCGACTCGGGATCCTGGTGGAGGACCTTGAGCGCCACGGTGCGGTTGGCGCCGAGTTCGAACGCGCGGTAGACGGTGGAGGAGCCACCCGAAGAGAGCGGCTCCTCGATCTCGTACTTGCCGACGCGGACGCCCTGCGGCAATACGTCGCGTTCGTCGTCCTGATCGGTCTGGAGAATCTCCTCGCGCTCGGTGACCAAAGCCTCGTCCGCCCACATGACGCTGAACGGCGTGCCGCAGGCGCGGCAGGTGGCGCGGAAGCGCAGGCCGGCGCGGCGCTTGAGCTCGTCCTCCGGGACGGCGTACTTCTGCCCGCATTCGGGGCAGAAAGCGCGACCCGGCACATGTTGACGATGTTGCACAGCGTGGATGCTACCCAATGGGAGGGGCTAGGTAACCGGCGGGACTCGGCCCGCTGAACGTCCCCTCCTGATACACCACATCGTGCCGACTCGGTATCGCACGTCGGCTCGCGGTACGGATGGTCGATAGATCAGTCATGTGGCGCGTTTGGACATTGATTCTTGTGATTTCTACCTTGGCCCACGCGGACGAAGCGCCGCGCGCCGGCGATGGGAAGGAAGCACCGCCCGGGAAGCCGGCGGTGACCACCCAACCGAAGGCTGCCAAGAAGCCCGCCAAGAAGAAGGTGGAGAGCTTCCTGCTCCGCTACGAACTGGCTCGCGGCAAGCGGTTCATCGGCTCCAACACGGTGTCGTTCGATGTCAAGCACACCGTCCGGACCGGCAACAAGAAAGAAGTGTCGCACGAGTCGGTGGAACGCACCGAGCGGTTCCGCGACCAGATCAAATCTTCGTCCTCACGTGGCCCGGTTGAGATCGAGCGCCAGTATCAGCGCTTGTTCACGAAGGTTCGAGACTCCGAGCGCGGGCGTCCCGACGTGGATCAGAATCCGCTTCAGGGCCGCACGGTGTTCATCACGGAGCGCCGTCGCAGCCGCAGTATTCGTGCCGAGAAGGGTCTTCCGGTACCGACGTTCGTGCGCAAGACGGTCGGGATCGAGATCGACTGGCGCGATGTCCTGCCGCGCGAGCGCGTCCAGGTCGGCGACGCCTGGGAAGCGGATGCGGAAGCGTTCGCGCGACGGCTTGCTCCCTACCTCGACAGCGGCACTCGTGTGCGCATGATCGTCCGCTTCGAAAGCATCGAGATCCGCGACGGCGCGCGCTGCGCGAAGTTCTATGTCGATATGACGATCGACGGCATGCGCGATCGTCAACTCTTCACCAAGGCGCAACTCGCCGGCGACGCGATTTTCGACATGACCCTCAAGCGATTCGTCATGATCGATCTCGCCGGCAGCTTCATTGTACGCGGCGCGATCCTCGGCAAGGGCGTCCCCAAGATTATTCAGGCCGAGGGCAAGGCGAGCTACAAGAGCACGTTGCGCGAAGTGCAGGTTTCGGCCGCCGCCCCCTCGAAATAATCGACGAACCGAACACTCGTTCGATCGTCTATTCGGGTCTATACGAAATTGTGACAATTTCCGGACCATCGAAGAGGCCTCGACAAACGTCTATAGGGGTAGATGAGGCGGATCCTATTGGTCGAAGACGACCGCGGCATGGCACATGGCCTGCGTTACAACCTCGAGACGGAGGGCTACGCGGTCGTACATGCCGCGGACGGTCGCTCAGGCATCGAGTGCGCCCGCGCATCCAGCTTCGATCTGATTCTGCTGGACCTGATGTTGCCGCACCGCAGCGGCTTCGATGTGTTGCGCGATCTGCGCGCGGAGGGTGACCGGACGCCGGTCATTCTCATGTCCGCCCGCGATGCGGAAGACGATCGTATCGAGGGATTGGCGCTC
>CBDURV010000429.1:0-4235 GCA_965369495.1 uncultured bacterium | reverse complement strand
AAGAAGTCGAGCCAGGGGGAACAGTCTGAGAATAGGGTAATGGTATGGAGTGAAGGTGTCGTTTTACGACCCTCTGGCGAGGGGCAACCCTGGCTCGACGTTTAATGCTATTCGGTGTGCTTCAAGTAACGGGTGCTCCAGCTATAGGAGATCGGCGGAATCCGACAGGATCCGCGCTCTGAGTCCACGCTTTGATACCCACCTACTCCACCGTCAAGTGTAGCAACGTTCAAGTTCCTGAACATCCGATTCGGGCGACAAAGAACAAAACGACCTAAGTCGTTATTTTACCGTGACTTCGATCAGTCACTTTAATATCCAGGCGTCCCGCACCGCGGCGGGAGACCATCAGCAGCGTAGTGTCGTCGCGCCGCCCGCCCCCCGACCAGAGATCGCGGTGCAGACGCTGAAGCGCTCCATCCGGCCCATCCACCACGGCGGACGCCGCGGCAGCCAGCAGGCGCTGCTCCCCCATTCCCTCACCGGTCAGGTCTTCCGCCGATTCCACGGCGCCGTCGGTGTAGAAGAGCAGTGAATCGCCCGGGGAGAGGTCCATGCTGGTTTCGACCAGCGCATCCCCGAAGGCGTCCCCCGCCATGATGCCCAGGGCGAGTCCGCGGGCGGAGAGTTCGGAGGCGCGGCGCAACTCGGGGTTGAGCACGAGCAGCGGCGGGTGACCGGCCGCGGCCAGGGTGAGGCGATGACGCGCGGGATCGAGGATCGCAGCCTGCGCCGTCACGAACACACCCTTGCCCAGCGTTCCCGCGAAACCGGCGTTGACCCGCGCGAGCAGATCGGCGGGCCCAGTCGCGTGCGGCAGGTTCTGTCGGAACAGCGTCTGTACCATCGCCATCACGATCGCGCCCGCAGGCCCCTTGCCGGATACGTCGCCCAGCGTGAACAGCACGCGTCCATCCGGGCACCGGATGCAATCGTAGAAGTCACCGCCCAGCGCGCCGCAGGGCTCGTAATGCACATCCACGTGGTAGCCGTCGATGGCGGGCAATTCACGCGGCAGGAGTGCCGTCTGAATTTCGCGGCTCGCTCGCTCCTCTCGATCGCCGACTACCGCAAAGCCGCGCGGTTCGGGCTCGGGTTCGGGTGCAATCGGTTCCGGAGCGACGACCGAAACGCGCGTCAACGCACCCGCCAGCGCGGCGACTCCGAGGCCACCGACCGCGGCCGCCAGACATGCAGCGACAGGGCTCAGTCCCAGGTGCAGACAGACGCCGAAGCCCGCGGCGGTGTAGAGCGCAACGCCGGCGGCACTCGCGAAGACGGAAGCACGCTCTGCGGTGGGCATCTCTGAAGTGGACATCGGTCAGGCCTCGGGGGCTTCGTTTCCTGTCGTCGCGAATCCGCGTTGCCCGGTTTTTGCCGGCATGCGCGGAATCGCGTCGTAGATTTCGCCTTCCAGGACGATTTCCCGGAAGCGCGCGTGGACCGGCGAGTCATGGCGCCGCAACGGACCGCGGCGAACCGCGTGGCGCGGCGCAACGAGTGTGTCGAGCGCGCGGTCAACCGCCTCGGCATCCGCAAACACCGGCAGCACGTCACGGTTCAGGACCGCATGCACGGCACGCACTGCCGCCTCGGCGCGCCCCTCGACGACCGCGAGGATGCACAGGTCATCGAGGATCACGACGGGTACGCCGCGAACGCGCCGAAGCATTTCCATGTCGAGAATTCGCGCTGCCCGCGGGGCCAGGATCACGTGGCCATCGTCGAGCTGCAGCGGAGCAAAGAGTGCCGCGCACTGGCGTGCCAGGTCCGCGAAGGAGGGCGGCGCCTGCTTGTCCAGCAACTCGCGCAGGAGAGGAGCGGCCAAGCGCCCTCCCCTTGCCGCGGCGGACTCGAGACGCTCGCGCGTGACCCAGCCGCCTTGCAGGGCGGCAATTGCGCTTTCCGGTACCGTGGGTACGGCGGGAACCTCGGCGCGTGCGTCGCTCACGCGACAAACACCCCGGACCCCGCATAGGCGAACGCGAATTCGGTGACGTTGACTCCGGCAGATCCGGCTCCACCCGGGCTTCCCGCACCAGTTCCGCTGGCGGATGTGCCGTAGCGGAAGTCGAGGAAGAGGCGTTTCTGCGTCGAGAAGATGCGATCGATGCGATCGGCGAGGGAGACGCCGCGATCGACCAGCCGCACATGAAGGCGCTGCGGACCGGCGAGCAGCAGCGCGTGCAGGATGCCGCCGCCATCGCCCGAGTGCTCCGCCAGCAGGTGGCAAACATGGGCGGCTTCGCGCGCGAACCGGCGCATGCGGGCATGCGACACGCGCCGCTCGACGAGCACGCCCTCGATCAGGCCCGCGAACGCCGCGAGGCTGCGGGGTGAGACCTCGAACGTGAGATGCATGCCATCGGCATCCGCCCGCGACCAGTCGAAGGCGATGCCGCCCTCGCGCGTCACGGTGAACGGCGCGCCGCACGCGGCACACGCCCATTCCCCCTCGCCACCGATGCGCAGGCGCGCATCGCAAACGGCGCAAACGACGGGTCGCGACGACGTGCTCTCCGACGGGAAAATCGGCGTGCCCGCGGCAACGCCAACCCGCGAAAATCCCGAACTGGCGGCCATGCGGTTGGTCGGCGCGACTTCGGGCGTCGGCTCCGGCGTCGGCATCAGATCCGCCGGGTTGAGCGCCAACTTGCGCGCCTCGTCCAAGCCGGCTGCCACGGGAATCAGGCTCTTGAGCCCGAGCATCTCCAGGATCACGCCGACCTTCGGCGGAACGCGCGCGATGACGAGGCAGCCGCCCTGTTCGCGCAACCGGTCGTGGTAGCGAATGAGCTCGCCAAAGCCCGAGGAGTTGACGTAGCGCAGCTCCTCGCAGTCGAGCACCACGGCGCACGAGTCGCTTTCGAGCGCTGCCTTGAGGGCGCGCTCGAAGGTGTCGAGCGTATGCGTATCGATCACGCCTGCGAGATGGATGAGTGTGGGCCCTTCGGGCTCCCGGGCGACGCGGACAACGAGGTCTGCCTGCACGCTACTCAGTCTCCTTCCTCTCCGGCCCTTCCGGCGAACACTGCTCCGGGCGTTCCTTCGAAAGCGTGATCCGATTGCCGCGATCGTTGTAGTCGAGATGATCCGCGCAGCGCGCCATGAGATAGATGCCGAGGCCGCCGACGCCGCCCTGGTCGTGGCGCTCCCGCGCAAGCGAGACCGGCTCGCTGCCGTTGAGTTGCGAGAAGTAGGCGCGATGGTCGAACCCGTTGCCCTCGTCCTCGACGCTGATCGTCAGACGCCGCGGATCGAGCAGGAATTCGATGTCGATGCAAAGCGACTCGTCGCGACGGCTCCCGTGGATCTGCGCGTTGCGGATCGCTTCGCGATAGGCAGTCGTGAGCGCCACCAGCGAATCGTCACGGAAACCGGCGTCGCGGAAAAACGAGTCGCCCAGCTCGAAAGCCTGCGTGATTTCCTTCTCGATGACGGGAACGCGGAACCGGAGTTGACGCTCGAAGACGGCGGCTTCCTCGGTTGCCTGCGCAAGAAGCTGGTCCATCGAGCGCAGGAAGGGGGCGACCGCGATCGGCTCGAAGACGGCGAGATCGCCCTGGACAAGCAGCCCCGACGGGTTGTGCAGGTCCTCGAACCGCGTGTGCATCGTGACCACCGGGACGGCGCCCGTCTTCCAGTCGCCCTTGACCCGCGCCACGAGCGCATCGCGCCCCGGCAACGTGTGGTCGCACACCAGCAGGTAGGGGCGCGCGCCTTCGAGCAACGTCTGCGCGGAGTCGGCATCGAGGGTGCGCTGGACGCGCCAGCCGAGCTTGGCGAAGTGCTCCTCGAGCATTTCCGCGAAGCGGTTCCCCGACGGCATCGCAAGCAGCACTCCCGCGGCGCGCAGCGACGACAGCTCATCGCCGAGCAGATCCCCGACGCGGACATCGAGCCGATTGTGCGCCGGCGCGATCTCGGAAAAGCGGCCGGACGTGTCACGGCGAATGCGCGCGGGCTCGCGCACGACGCCAAGGTCGAGCAGATCGCCAAGCGCGACGCGCTCGCCCTCGACGAGGCTGTCCCGGAGGGTTTCGAAAAACGCGGCGAGCACGGACTCGGCGACTTGCGGATCGACACCCGCGCGCTCTGCCGTTCGCTTCGCGGCGACTTGCGATGTGAGGACCTCCCGCTCTTGGGGTGCCTCCGCAGTCGCGGTCGGTTGGTTCTGGCGTCTCTGAATCACGGGCGTATGGCCGCTCTGTTGGCTACTCTGCCGGCTACTCCGC
>CBDURV010000428.1:0-4239 GCA_965369495.1 uncultured bacterium | reverse complement strand
CTGGTTTCGAAAACCAGTGAGGCCGCAAGGTCTCCCAGGGTTCGAATCCCTGCCTCTCCGCCAGTACTGACAAGGGGTTACGTCGATTCGGCGTATCCCCTTTTCTATGGCTCCAATCAACCTGTAGCGCCGACTGTAGCGCCGAGTTCATCAGAGTCGGCGCCGAGCACTGTCTGCGTCAGGCGCTTCGCGGCGTCGATCAGGTCCTCTTCGAACGCCGTCGCGTAATGCCGGTGCATTGTCGACCGTGCGCCGCTCTGCCAGCCGAGCTGGGCGTCGATCACGTGGTCGCCGACGCCCAGGTGCTTGAGGATCGAGTCCGCCGTGTGCCGAAAGCCGTGGAACGTGAACGGCGTATAGCCGTCGTTTCCGTCGATCATCCAACGCGGGATCTCGCCGGCGTCGCACGCGAGTAGAACCTTCCGGATCTGGTTGTTGACCGTCTGAGAGTTCCACCTGCGTCCCATGGGGTTGGTAAGCGCCAGCGCGCCGACAATGCTCGAGGCTCGCCGTTTCGTGAGCCAGTCCAGCAGGGGCGACGGGGCGAGGAACGCGACCTTGTGGCGTCGCTTCTTCTCGTTCTCGCGGACTGCGACGATGCGGGGCGCGATCTTGCCGCGGACCTTGTAGTCCAGTTCCACGTTGGCGACGGGGAGTGAGGCGAGGTCACCAAGACGCCACCCGGTCAGCATGCCCGCCAGCATGAGGATGAATGTCTCCTCGTTGGTCTCATCACGCGCAATGTCGAGGAAGTGCCGGGCTCGGTGAACGTCGAGTGCCGGCCGCTCGCGACGCGAGACGCCCTCCAGGCGGCAGTCCGAGAATATGTTGGGGGAACCACGTTCGACATAGCCCCGTCTCCTTGCATGGCCGAGAACGGCGCTCGCCGTGCAAAGGTCGTTTTGGACGGTGCCGTCTGTGCGCTTTTGTCGGCGTCGCTTCGCGATCCACGCGTCGATGTCGCCGAAGTTCAGGGCCGCGACGTCCTTCTTGGCCCACTTTTCCTTAGAGAGAGCGTCGATGCGCACCCGGGATGTCTGGAGCCCACTTCGCTTGCGGCTACCTTCGCGCAACTTGTCACGCAGAAAGAGCCGTCCCAGTTCCTCAAACGTCGTGCGGGGCTCATCTTCGGAGGGTTCGGGATCGTCACCCATGACGAGCGCGATGGCTTCGGCGACGTCGCCGACTTCTTTCCACTTGGCCCCGATCCGCACCCGAAGCTCCTCGGCTTCTGCGGGATCGTCGGAGACGAGTCGCGTGTGCACGCGCCCCATATCCTTCTTTACGAAGTAGTAGCCATCTCGGCCGGGGAACGTGCGGATTGCCGCCCACTTGCGCTTGCTCATGATGATCCTCCGTCACGCCACGTCGCGACGTACCAGGTCACGCTAGCTCGTCCCGTGTACGGCAACCCGTCTGGCCTCATCGGCGCCGTCGCTTCCGGAAGCGTGACTTCGGGCCGGCGCGAGTGGGCGCGCGCTCGCGATCGCGCAGCGCAGCGCTGAACACCTCTCGCCTAACGAAGCGGCGGCCGTCGATCTCGATGAACGCGCCGCAGGTGCCGGCGGCGATCTTGCGTTGCGCGCTCCTCTCGGAACACCCAAAGATCTCCGCGATGTCCTTCGCCGTGAGCAGGAACGGCCACCGGTCCGGCGATGCAGTGTGCAGGCTCACGACAGCTCCCGGAATTCCTCGGGGTCGATGTCGTAGTACTCCGGGCCTTGGGCGGGGGGATAGCCCTCGTCCCCTAGATCGAACAGAGGAGGCGATTCGTCGTCCCGAGCGTCCCGAGCCGTCCCGAATCCCGGTTCCTCCGCGATTGAGGGGGGACGGCAATCACTCTCATCGTCGTCCCCCTCGCCGTCCCGATCCCGGCCCGCCGCGACGATCGGGACGGCCGGGACGCTCGGGACGGTGATTCCCCTTCTCTTATCATCGGGTACGTCCGCGTCAGCACGGACGACCAGGCGGAACACGGGATCAGCCTCGAGGAGCAGGAGCAGCGCATCCGCGCCTATGCCCGCGCGCACGGACTGACCTTGGCTCGGATCGCTTCGGACAAGGGGAAGAGCGGCAAGACCATCAGCAAGCGCCCGGGGCTCCGGGGCGCGCTGCAGGACCTCGACGACGCGGAGGCCGGCGGGCTCGTCGTCTGCAAGCTGGACCGGCTGAGCAGGACGACCATGGACCTGCTCGGTCTCGTGGAGCGAGCGAATCGGGACGGCTGGCAACTCCACTCGATCCAGGAGCACCTGGACACGACGAGCAGCCACGGCCGGTTCGTCGTCGGCATCCTGAGCCTGCTGGCCCAGATGGAGCGGGAGCAGACGGCGGAGCGGACGCGGGGCGCGCTCGCCGAGCTGAAGCGCCGCGGCAAACGAGTATCGGGCCGGTCGCCGTTTGGCTACCGCTTCGACAATGGCGACGTGGTCGAAGAGCCCGAGGAGCAGACGATCCTCGCCCGCATCCTCGAGCTCAGGCGGAGCGGACTGGGAGCGCGGCGGATCGCCAACGCATTGAACGATGCCGGGACCAAGAACCCGCGGACGCGACGGTGGTGGACCCACGGCACGATCGGGGACCTGCTCAAGACCGCCGCGCGCTGACGCCATCGAGACGAATTCACGGGTCCGGGGCGATTGTCTCCGGGCCCTTTTCGTAGGGCGAACGGTCGCACCAACCGGACCCGCGGCAAGCCTCCGTATGGGTCCCGCTTCGAGGGGGGCGACGTGGTCGCCGTCGATGAGGAGCAGCAGGTCCTGGAGCGGCTCATGGCACTACGGGACGAGGGCAAGGGCGCACGGACGATCGCCAAGCGCCTCGCCGCCGCCGGCGTCGTCAACTCCCGCACAGGCCGAGACTGGACGCCCAGCACGGTCGCCAGCATCCTGCGGCGCGTTGAAGCCTCGGCGTAGCAGCGGACAGGCCCCGTCGCTCGGCGGAGTGGCGGGGCTGTTTCGTGGGCAGAGGCGAAGGCCGTGGGCGCCGGCAAGGCTGGCGGCAGACTCACCTCAACGATCGGTTCATTGAAGTGACCATCTCCCGCGCTGCGGTGCTGCCGCTGTAGGCTGGGGCGCATGAACGCGACCGGGACGGCACGCATCGAGGAAACGTTGCGCCCCAGCATCTTCGCGTTGTACTGGCCGGCGATACTCGGGTGGGGAACGATTGCGACGTGTCTGGCGGTGCGGCTGTCCTGGCTGTACCGGCCTGCGGACGAGGATGAGGTCGACTTGTTCCGCTTCCTCATGGCTGCTGTGATCATCCAGATCGGCGTGATTGTGTCTCCGCTCACTGCGGTACTCGTCACGCTTCTGTGCCGTCATGCTCGGAGGCCCTTGCCGCTCGTGGTCAATTTCCTGCCGGCAGCCGTTCTTCTCTGGCTCCGAGAATTTTGGCTCCAGCAGTCGTTGTAGGCGAAGCACCCCGCACAACGATCTCTTCGACCGGAGCTCGCCCCGCCCCCCTGTTCGGCTCCGGCTGGCAGGGGCGTTTTTGTGTCTGCGCTGCGTGCTGCGTTTTACGCGGCCGCCGTTTCGCATCCCTGACCTAACGGCGCCCGCGCTAGAATCCGCGTGTCAAAGGAGGGGGACGCATGGACATGGATCTCGGACGCAAGAGCATTGTCGAGTGGGCGGAGGAAGCACCGGAGGAAAAAGTCGCTGCGGACTTCACACCCGCGCAGGAGAAGTTCCTGGTCGAGATGCCGATCGGCTCGGGCGGTATGGGGGAGGTGTTCCTCGTCACCGACCAGGACCTGCGGCGCCAAGTCGCCATGAAGGTGCTGCGGCGCGACATCGGCGCGGGGCGCGAGCAGCGGCTGCACTTCATCGCGGAGGCGCAGGCGACATCGCAGCTGGAGCACCCGGGCATCCCGCCCGTGCACGACATGGGCCTCACGAAGGACGGCCAGCTCTACTTCACGATGAAGCTGGTGCAGGGCCGCACGCTGCGCGAGGTGCTGCACGACCTCGCGCTCAAGCGCAAGGAGGTCGCCCGCGAGTACAACCTGCACAAGCTCGTGACGATCCTGGAGCGCTGTTGCGAGCCGGTCCACTTCGGCCACGAAAAGGGCGTGATTCACCGCGACCTGAAGCCCGAGAACATCATGCTCGGCGACTACGGCGAGGTGCACGTGATGGACTGGGGGCTGGCGCGCATCCGGGGCACGACGGACGAGTTCGAGAGCTTCGAGACGGTCGAGACGGCACGTACCGAGGCGGGCTTCGAGACGCAGCA
>CBDURV010000427.1:0-4256 GCA_965369495.1 uncultured bacterium | reverse complement strand
GCCGTGACCGTTGAGCGCCCAGAGCGAGTTGTCGCGCGGATCGCGGATCGCATTCATGCACGGCACCCCGAGGAAGTGCGGGTCGCGGATGTGCCATCCGTTGTTGCGCCGTTCGATCTGGAACAGGCCCTTGCGGGTTCCGACGAGTAACTTCACGATTCTTAGCCCCCGGAGAGTGCTTGCAGGATGTGGACGGTGGAATCGGGATGGAGCGAATCGCTGAGCGCCGCCCGGTCGCCGACGGGTTCGCCGTCGATGAAGATGTTCACGTGGCGTCGCAGCGCGCCGGTCTCGTTGACGACGTACGCGCGCAAGCCGGGAAGGCGCGTTTCAAGGTCGAGCAGCAGGTCGGCCACGTTCGCGCCGTTCGCCTCCGTCTCGGTCACGCCGCCGGTGTACTTGCGCAGATTGGTAGTCAGGACGACCAATGCCATGAGTCGGAGTGTATAGCTCGAACGCCGGTTTGGGTGCTCGGCTTTGGGCTGTGGGCTTTGAGCTCTGGGACTCGCCGTCGGCTACGAAGGGAGTTCGTTGACCAGCTCGAACATGGTGGTCCCTACGAGGTCGGCTTCGTCGTCGGTGAGGCACAGCGGCGGCATGGCGTAGAGCACGTTGCCGAGGGGGCGCAGGAGCACGCCGCGTTTCCACGCAGCCTCGCGCAGACGCGGGCCGACGTCGGAAAGATAGCCCCCGTCCTGTGCCAGTTCAACGACCTGGATGGCGCCGAGACCGCGTAGCTCCTTGACCTGCGGCAGCTCGCGCAGGGGTTCGATGTGCGCGGCGATGCGCGTGCCAATGGCGTTGGCGCGCGCGAGTGTCCCTTCGTCTTCGAAGAGGCGCAGGCTTTCGAGCGCGACGGCGCAGCCGAGCGGATTGCCCGTGTAGGAGTGTCCGTGGAAGAACGTGCGCGCCGAGTCGTCGGAGAGGAACGCTTCGTAGACGGTGTTGTTCGTCACGGTGGCTGCGAATGGCATGAATCCGCCCGTGATGCCCTTGGATAGGCAGACGATGTCCGGCGTGATGCCGGCGTGTTCGTGCGCGAACATGCGTCCCGTACGACCAAAGCCGGTCATGACCTCGTCGGCGATGAGCAGGCAGCCCGCGGCGCGGCATTGCTGCTCGACCTCACGCAGGAACTCGGGCGAGTGGATGCGCATGCCGGCCGCCCCCTGCACCATCGGTTCGACGATGACCGCCGCGACGTCGTCGCCGATCGCGCCGTCGTAGATGTCCGCGCGGAAAAGCAGATCCGCGAAGTGGCCGCGGAAAAGCGGCAGGCCGCTGACGGACATCGCGCCGACGGTGTCACCGTGGTAGCCGTCCCTGAGCATCAGAAAGCGCGTGCGCGGCTCGCCGCGGTTGGCCCAGTACTGGTAGGCCATCTTGAGCGCCGTTTCGACCGCGGTGGATCCGTTGTCGGAGTAGAAGACGCGGTCGAGGCCCAGCAGCGCCGTGAGTTGTTCCGCCAGCGCCACCGCCGGTTCGTGCGTCATACCGGCGAAGATGACGTGCTCCAGGCGCGCCGCCTGGTCGGCCAGCGCGCGCACGAGGCGTGGGTGGGCGTGGCCGTGAATGTTGGTCCACCAACTCGAAATGGCATCGAGATAGCGGCGACCGTCTTCCGCCACGAGCCACGCGCCTTCGCCGGAGACGATCGGAAGGGGCGGCGGGGCGGTCTGCTCCTGCGTGTACGGATGCCAGATGACGCGGCGGTCGCGCTCTGCCAGATTGCTGGCGAGATTCATGCGAGCGGATCCTCGATGACGGCGACCTGACCGTAGGTCTCGATCGCCGACTTGTTCTCGTTGCCACCCAGTAGCACGACGCCGGCGACTTCGAGGTCGCGGACGCGCAGCGCATCGACGGTGAGCAGCGTGTGGTTGATGGTGCCGAGTTCATCGCGCGCGACCACGACCACCGGTAGCCCGACGGCCGCGATGAGATCGGTCTGCATCAGGTCGCGCGCCAGCGGCACGAGCAGGCCGCCCGCGCCCTCGACGACGAGTGTGCCTTCGAAGCCGGCGATCGGTGCCAGCAGCATGTCCATATCGAGCGTCTTGCCCTCGCGTTCCGCCGCAAGGTGCGGCGAGACGGGATCGCGCAGGCGGATGCCGGGCAGCGAGTGGCGCGCCGCGACGGTCGCGGTGTCATCGTCGGGCGGGCAGCCGGTTTGCACAGGCTTCCAGTAGGTGGCGTCGGCGTGGCGCTGCATGAGCCAACCCGCATAGGTCGTCTTGCCGATGCCGGTGTTGGTGCCGGTGATGAAGACGCCGTTCACGCCAGCGCCTCCTGCAGCAATGCCACCTCTTCGTTGGTGCGGTCTGCGTGGAACGAGAGCCGCAGCGCCGCTTCCGGCACCGTCGGCGGGCGCACGGCGCGCACGTCGAGACCAAGGCGTTGCAGTTCGCGCTGACGCGCCAGCGCATGATCACTGTCGCGGCAGGGGACCATCACGATGGGGGACCGCGCGGCGGGATCGATGCGCCGCGCGAGTTCGAGTGCGCGATCGGCGCGCCATGTTTCGTCGCGCGCGATGCGGAACGCCGCCAACACGGCGGCGCACACGACCGGTGACGGCGCCGTCGAGAAAAGAAACGTGCGGCAGCGACTGCGC
The DNA here is from genome assembly GCA_965369495.1 of uncultured bacterium. Taxonomy (GTDB): domain Bacteria; phylum Planctomycetota; class PLA2; order PLA2; family PLA2; genus JBCDBY01. The sequence continues at coordinate 1,642 of CBDURV010000427.1, read as the reverse complement.
AGCAGGTCGAGTAGGACGCGCGGTCCCGTCACCACTGCCCCCGCGCCCCCCAAAGCCTTGCCGCAGGGAAAGATGCGCAGCGTGGCGTCTCCCTCGGGCGGGAAGATGCCGATTGCGTGCGCTTCGTCCACGATCAGCGCGGCGCCGCGCTCGCGGCAGAGTGTGCCGAGCGCCTCGACGGGCGCGCGATCGCCGCTCATGGAGAAGACCGACTCGGTGACCACCAGCGTCGTGTCGGTGGCGCGCGCGAACGCGCCCAGGTCGTTGTGCGGTACGACCTCGACGCGTGCTTTCGCCGCGCGGCATCCGGCAATCAGCGAGGCGTGGTTTTGCGCGTCGCTGAGAATGATCCAGTGCGCGGCTCCGAGCGTTTCGAGGACACCGAGGTTGGCGAGGTAGCCGGATCCGAACAGCAGTGCGTCCTCGGCGCCGGCAAACGCGCGGAACTCCTGCTCGAGTTCGTGATGAATGGCGTGGTCGCCGCGCAGCAGACGCGCCGCGCCCGCCCCCGCGCCCCCTGCATTCAACTCCGCGGTTGCAGCCTCCAGCACGCGGGCGTCGGTGCGCAGCCCGAGCGTGTCGTTGCTGCAAAAGTCGATGCCCTTGGCCGGCTCGATGGAACGGCGCAGTCCTTGGGAGCTGAGCGCATCGAGAGCCGCCGCCGCCTCAGCTTGCAGCCGGTTCACCTTGGTGAATCCTCATGCCGAGACGCTCCAGCATCGCCTTGTCGGCGTCGATGGCGGGGTTGGGCGTGGTGAGCAACTCTTCGCCGAAGAAGATCGAGTTGGCGCCGGCGAGGAAGCAGAGCGCCTGCGTGCTCGTGTCGAGTTGGAGCCGGCCGGCGGCGAGGCGCACGCGCGCGCGCGGCATGAGAATGCGGGCGATTGCCACCATGCGCGCCAGGTCGAGCGGGTCGAGGTCTTCGCCCTTACTGAGCGGGGTGCCTTCCATGCGCACGAGCGCGTTGATCGGCACGCTCTCGGGCTGCGGGTCGAGCGAGGCGAGCGTGTGCAGCATCGAGGCGCGGTCGCGCGTCGTCTCGCCCATGCCGAGAATGCCGCCGCAGCAGACGCCGATGCCGGCCTGCTGGACGCGCTCGAGCGTTTCGAGTCGGTCGCGGTAGGTGCGCGTGGTGATGATCTCGCCGTAGAACTCTTCCGACGTGTCGAGGTTGTGGTTGTACGACGTGAGCCCCGCATCCTTGAGCCGCCGCGCCTGGTCGTCGGTGAGCATGCCGAGCGTGACGCACGCTTCCATGCCGAGCGAGCGCACGTCGTGGATCATGTCGATCACGGCGTCGAATTCGGCGCCGTCGCGTGCCGCGCGCCACGCCGCGCCCATGCAGAAGCGGGAGGCGCCCGCCTCCGCGGCGCGCCCGGCGGCGGATCGCACTTCGTCTCGCGAAAGCAGCGGCTCCGCGTCCACGCCCGTCTGGTAGCGGGCGCTTTGCGGGCAGTAGGAGCAGTCTTCGGAGCAGCCGCCGGTCTTGATCGACAGCAGAGTGCAGCGCTGCATGTCGCGGGCGTCGTGATGGGCGCGGTGGACGCCGGCCGCCTCGTGGATGAGGTCGAGCAGCGGCGCCTCGAAAAGCGCCTCGATTTCGGCGAGCGTGGGCACGTTCGGCATGGGGGAAACCTACCAG
>CBDURV010000426.1:0-4258 GCA_965369495.1 uncultured bacterium | reverse complement strand
CGTCTCGACGGGCAGCGCCTCGAAGCGGCGCATGACGAATCCGGCGTCTGTTTCCCCGGGCCCCTTCAGATAGTTGATCCACTCCTTCGCCGTGTAGCCATAGGAGTCGAGCGCCGGTGATTCGCTGTAGGGCACGAGCAGGTGCAGCCAGCCCACCAGCTTGTCGCGGTTCTCGAACGACTTCCAGTCGATGGTGAGCTGCTTGGCCCAGCGCGGCCAGAGCCAGATCGCGGTGAGCCAATAGAAGCGGAAGTTGAGGTTGGTGCCGGCGATGCCGGTGTCCGCCAACGCCTTGCGGAAGCGGCGCAGGTCGGGGCGCTCGTCGAACGTCTCCGCCATGCGCTGCGCCTGCTCGCGCAGTTCGATCGTCTCGGGCAAGGCGCGCACGAAGCCGAGTAGCTGGTGCAGTTCGAGCACTTGGTCCGCGGAGGGAAGGCGACGCCCGTCGAGATCCTGCAGCAGTTCGAGTTTGCGAGCGGCCGCCTCCGGCGAGAAGTCGTAGCGCAGTGCCTCCAGTTCGCGGAGGGAGTCGGTCGCCGTCTTGCTCACTTCAGGCAGCGTCGCCGGCGAAGTACTTCGCGGCGTCGCGATCGGAGGGGAACAGCTCGAAAAGGTGGTGAAGTTCCAGCGTACGGAAGGTGTCGGCGAAGAACTGGGACGGCTGGCTGAAGACCAGTTCGCCGTCGATCGCCTTGAGCTGGCTGCCGACGTTGACCAGATAGCCCAGCGCGGTCGAGTTGATGAAGGTCACGCCGCGGAAATTGACGCAGCAGCGGTCGGCGCCGCTCTCCAGCAGGGCTTTCATGTGCTCCTTGAACACCGGCAGGCTGTCCGTCTCGAGCGGCCCGGTGAGGCTGATGTAGGCGACTCCGCCTTCGATTCTCTGGTCGATCTGCATCACAGCGCGGAGATTGTCCGCAATGCGGCGCGCCGTGTCACGCGCGAGTATGCTCTACGCACAAGAATGGACTCCCAGCCGCGCATCTACTCCCGCCGTGAGGTCTACGAAGTCCTGCGGGAGCGGTTCGGACACGCTGAATTTCGACTGGGGCAGGCGGATGTCGTGCGCTCGATCCTGCGCGGCCGGCCGACGATTACGGTGCTGCCGACCGGCGGGGGCAAGTCGCTCTGCTTCCAGCTTCCCGCACTACTCTTCGCCGGCACGACCATCGTCATCTCGCCGCTCATCGCGCTCATGCGCGACCAGGTGATGGCGCTGCGCTCGCGCGGCATCGCGGCGGCCAGCCTGCACAGCAACCAGGACTACTCCGAACGCTCGGATGTCGAGCGGGCGTTTGTCGCGGGCGAATTGAAGATGCTCTACGTCTCGCCCGAGCGGCTCGCGACGCCGCGCTTTTTGGAGTTGATCGAGCAGGTGCAGATCGGTTTCGTCGCCGTGGACGAGGCGCACTGCGTCGTGCGCTGGGGCCACGAGTTCCGCTCCGCTTATCTGGACATCGGGCCGTTCCTGCAACGGCTCCGCCCGCCGCACGTGGCCGGCTTTACCGCGACCGCCACGCCGGAACTGCGCGAGGAGTTGGGCACCGCGCTCGCCATGACGGATCCGGCGATTTTCGTGCGCGGCTTCTTTCGCGAGAACATCCGTCTCTCCGCCGAGCGCTGCGACAGCGATGCGGGCCGCTGGGATCGGTTGCGCGAAGTCGTGGAGGGTCGCGAGGGCAAGGCGCCGGCGCTGATCTATGCCGCCACGCGCGCCGTCTGCGAGGAGACGGCGGGTTTCCTGCGCGATCACGGCATCCGCGCCGACCACTACCACGCGGGTTGCGAGCCGGAGCACCGTCGGCGTGTGCAGGACGCGTTTTTGGCCGACGAGATCGATGCGATGATCGCCACCAACGCGTTCGGGATGGGCATCGACAAGCCCGACCTGCACACGCTCGTACACATCAGCCTGCCGCCCTCGTTCGAGGACTACTACCAGGAGGTGGGCCGGGTCGGTCGCGACGGGGGCGCGTCGCGCGCGGTACTGCTGTGGCGCGGCGCCGACTATCGCACGCGCAGTTTTCTCGCCGAGCAGAACGAGCTTCCGCTCGCACGCGAGGCGGCGCTGCGCCGTCTCAATCGCCTGTACCAGACGCTGCGCGGGCGCGGCTGTCTTTGGCGCCAGATCCTGGAGTATTTTGGCGATCCGCAGGCGGCGGACATGGGACAGGATTGCGGATCGTGCGCGCGCTGTCTCGACGGCGACAACGACCTGCGCACACTCGAAGGCGTCGAGCGCGCGGCGGCCCTGAACGCGATCGCCTGCATCGATCAACTTGACGGGCAACGCGGTCGCAAGAAGACGGCCGGCATCCTCAAGGGCAGCACGGCGCAGGGCATTCCCGATTGGCCGCGCGAGTTCGGGGCGCTCAAGCACCTGACGCTGCCCGCCATCGAGGAGTTGATTCAGTCGCTGCTCGACGCCGGCTATGTCGCGGTAGTGGGCACCGAGTACCCGACGCTGGGAATCACGCGCGAGGGCAGCGAAGTGCTCAGTTCGGAGGGGCCGGTTGTCGTGCATGCATCGGCGATGCCGGCGGTGCCGAAGCGCAAGTCGAAGTCCAAGGCCAAGCCCGCGCAGGACCTCGGAGACGCGGATCCGATCCTGCTCGACGAACTCAAGGCGTGGCGCGGCGAGCAGGCGCGCGAACGCGGCGTGCCCGCATACGTCGTCTTCCACGACAAGACGCTACTGGCCCTCGCGACGGCGCGACCGCGCACCGAGGCGGAACTGCTCGACATCACCGGCATCGGCCCGAGCAAGGTCGAAAAATTCGGCGCGGGGTTGTTGGGCGTGCTCAAGAGCTAGCCTTCTCGCGGAAGCTGCCAGATCTGCTGGACCGCGAGCACGCGCTGCCGGTCGGTCGAGTTGGCGGCGCCCATTAGGCAGTTCCGTACGGCTATGCGTAGGGGTTCGTTGCCGTGCCCATACAGCGTCGGGTCGTTCGCATAAGGCGCAAGCAAGACGAGGACGTGAACGGCCGTGGCCTGGATCGCGCCGCCGTGCGGTCCCCAGACGCCATCGGCCGGCCACGATCCGTCTTTGGCTTGGCGCCGGAGGACGGCGGGAATTGCCTTCTTGGTCCAGGTTTCGAGCGCCTTCTTCATCTTGGCGTCCTGGGCACCCTCGAACGCGGCCATCATCTGGCTCTCGAAAAAGAGCGCCCAGCAATTGCTTGGCTCCGTCCCGTCCCAGCGCTTCGACGCTATCTCCAGCATGAGTCGGACTGACAATCTCGCCATCTTCCAGTCGTTGGCCGCTCGGTCCGGCAGCGTGAGGCGCACACGCATCCAAGCGCCGGCCGCGGTCATCGCCATGGACGATCCGGGCCCTGCGACGAGGACGCGTCGGGTGGTTGAGTCGAGCTCATCGGGAAACTCCGGGACTGCGGAATTGCCTCCCGCCGTGTGGTATCCGACTTGGCCGAACTCAGGGTCGGTCATCTTCCCTATCCAGATGCGCACGCCCTCGAAGGCTTCGGCGGGGACCGATTCACCAGCGTCCTTCGCGAGTGAAAGGGCGTGGGCCATCCAGACCGTCACGAAGGTGTCGTTTTCCCCACCGCGCGGTTTGTATCGCCAGCCGAGGTACGGATTGCGCGCCTTGATGACCATCCTTGTCGCGGTGCGAAGTGCGCGGAGTGGGTCGCGGCGTGAACCGAGAAGCGACTGGTCGGCGAGGGCGGCGGTCGCCATGCCATATTGCAGCAGCGCCGATCGGCCGGGATTCAGCTTCTCCGCCTGGAGCACTACGGTCGTCTGCAGCGAGCGTGTTGCGCGTTTCAGTGTCTCGGCGAACGGTCCGGATCGCGTCGAGTAGCCTGCGGCGCCGAACGCAAGCGTCGCGAGCGCGGTGACGCCCACGTCGCACTCGGGGTGACCGCCGTGGCGACCGGCATTCCAGCGTCCGTCCGCCTCCTGCTGCTTCACCAGCCAGTGCAGCCCGCGCGTTGCGGCCGCGACGATCGCCGGGTCGGCTTCCGCGATACGCGATGCGCGGGTTTTCCAGTGGCCGCGCGGAATCGACTGGTCGAGAGCCACGAGCAGCGACAGTGCGTCGCGCTCCTCGGAAGCCAGTGCGATCAGGTCGGAAGCGTATTCGACGCGGGCGGGTCCGAGGGTTCGGAAGCAGTATGCTGCGGGTACCACCTTGCGTTTGCGGAACGCCTCTTCGATGTGGGCGGCGGGATCGCCGCTGCCCCTGCGAGCGCGCGCGAGCGCGGTGCGAGCGTTGCTCGTGGCTGTTCCTATGCGA
>CBDURV010000425.1:0-4258 GCA_965369495.1 uncultured bacterium | reverse complement strand
TCGCCAGCGGCATGCCGTGGATGTTGCCGGACGGGCTTGAACTGGGCGTGTTGAGATCGGCATGCGCATCCACCCAGAGCAGTCCGATCGGCTGGCCCGGTGAGGAATCATGCGCGGCATAGTGCGCGGCCACGCCGCACACGGTGCCCATCGCGATGGAGTGATCGCCGCCCAGCACCAACGGCCGGGCACCACCTGCCAGAATCGCCTTCACGCGATCGCGCAGGCGGACACAGGTGTGGTGGATCTCCTTGCCGAACCGGAAGTCGGTGCGACCCGGGGCGCGTGTCTCGGGTGCGGCGACCGCGATGTAGCCCTGGTCGCGCACCTCGATGCCGAGCCGTTCGAGACCGGCGGTGAGTCCCGCCAGCCGGATCGCAGACGGGCCCATGTCGGTGCCACGTCGGCCAGCGCCCAGATCGAGCGGCACCCCGAGAATGCCGACGGGGGGCGAAAGTTCGCGCGTTTCGTCTACGCCGCTCATCCCGCCAGCGCTTCCGCCTGCTTTTCCCGGTGGCGCGTGGCGGCCTCTGCGGAGCGGCGCATCACCTCGAGCGCGAAGGCGCCGGGCTCGAAGCCGGGGGGCGTTTCGCCATCGAGATAGGCGTCGAGCACACGCAGGCGCATTCCCGTCGGAACCACGGCGCGATCGAGAATGGAGCCGTCCAGCACGGCCAGGTCGCGCGCGCGCCGGTCCCAGTCGAGCTTGCCCTTGCGCGTCTGTCGCACGCCGTCGAGATCCAGGAAAACAAAGTCCGCGGTGCCGTCGCTGAGCACTCTGCGCTCCAGCAGCACGTTGTCGCGCTTGAGGTCGCGGTGGCGCAGGCCCCAGTCGTGCATGCGGCGCAGCGTGCGACCCAGGTCGCGGGCGACCGCGCGCGTGCGCGCCACCGACATCTCGGGAACGAGGTCATCGAGCGGCGCGGCATCGCTGACGAATTCCATGACCAGCACCGAACGGCCAATCACTTCGCGGTCGCGCAGGACGGCGTAGATGGGCGGCGTCTGGAGCCCGCGATGGAAAAACGCCTCGGCCGCGTTCACGGCGCGGTCGGCGCGCGTGCCCTGGATGAGATCGCGCAGCGCGCGTGACGCCTTCTTGGGCAGATAGACCTTCACGACGAACTTCTTCCCGTCGCGCTCGGCCGTGAGCGTCCACGCGGTGGGGCTCTTCTTGAGCACGTTGGGGCCCATCGTCAAGCAGGCGGCCGTCTTGGCGATCTCCTCCAGCAGGCCTTCGGGCAGTTCGCGGACGACGTAGCCGCTCCAGCGATCGATCTGCACGTTGCGGCCGGCGCGGCGCACCTTGCGGGCGCGCATGCCGCTGAGTCGGCGGAACGCGTTGGGGATCAGGTCGAGCACGCGCTGACGCAGGTCCTCGAGGTCGTCCGGCATGAGCTCCGAGGTTCGCCCGTAGGCGCCCCAGAACAGCAGCAGGTCCACCATGTTGCCGTGGGTCAGGAAGAAGAGCGCGAAGTCCGCGAGGGCTTTCGCGCGCTCCTGCGGGCGCAAATAATCGCCCGGGTGGAGATCCCAGGCGTCGGCCAGCATCAGTTCGTCGTCCGGGAGCACGAGAATATTGCCCGCGTGCGGGTCGGTGTGGCGAATGCCGGCGTTTTGCAGGCGCGCCCAGAGTTCCCCGGTTTTCCGGGCCAACTGGTGTCGGGCGCCGCCGCGAAGATCGCCCGACAGGTAGAGCGACTGCAGGTCTCGCGCGCCCTCTTCCTCGCGCAGAACGAGAATCTGGCGGCCGTCGGCGAGGCGCGCGTAGCCCAGCGGTTCGACCACGGGAATGCCGCGCGCGCGCACCGCTATGGCGTGCTCCGCCTCGGTTTCTGCATATCCGCGGAACCAGTGCCGCAGCTTGCGCGGGGTGTACTCCTTGACCACGATGCGCGGGCCGTCGGGGGTTCCCAGCCGGGCGCGGAATACGCAACGGCCGGGGAGTTCACGCAGCACCTCCCCACGCTGCGCGATCCACGTGGAGGGACGCTGAGGGTTTGCGGGGAAGTCCGGGGTCGTCACCCGGCTGGATTCGGCCAGTTGCACGGTCTTGGGAGCACTATACACTCGCGGACGACATGCTGATCGGACGCACGGTCTTGTTCGATGTCGTCCGCACCTTTTTGGGCACGCTGGGCGCGACAACCGCGATGGCGTTCTTCCTCATGGCGATCACGTTCATGAAGGAGACGCCGGGCATCGGGCTCGATTTCCTTGTCACCCTGCTCCCGCTCTTCATTCCGCTCTCGATGCAGTTCACGGTGCCGGTCTCGATGCTGGTCGCCGTGGTCATCGCGTTCGGTCGCATGCAGGGGGCCGGGGAGTTGACCGCGCTGTCGGCGAGCGGCATTAACCTGGTCATGATCGTCTGGCCGGTGCTCGCCTTCGCCGCCGCCATCTCGCTCGGCAGCCTGATGCTGGTCGACATCACCTCGCCCTACGCGGCCACGCACCTCACCGCGGCCAAGCGCGATTTCGCCGAGACGATGCAGACCAGTTTCCGCGCGGGCATGCGGGACGTGTCGCTGCACAGCGCGCGCCTCTCCTTCGACAGCTACGATCGCGGCGAGTTTCGCGACATATTCGTGGAAATCAAGCAGGACGAACGCAATTCGCGTTTGCTGCGCGCGCGCACGGGCGCGATTCGGATCACCGAGGACGACCGGTTCGCCTTCGACCTCGACCAACTGCACGTCATGGTGCCGCAGGCGCAGGGAGGAGGCCGGACATTCGCGTCCGTCGATCTCGTCTCCGGCGACGTGGATCTGGGGGCGATGGACCTCGGCGTGGGGGCGACGCGCAAGCGCGGTGACCTGCAGGCGTGGGAACTCGCGTGGCTTTGGAAGCGCGGTTTGCCGAACAAGTACGGCGCGCGCGTCAAGACGGCGTCGGCGGCGGAGGAGTTGGCGCGGCGCACCGCCATGGCGGGGGCGGTCTTCTTCTTCGCGCTCGTCGGCGTGTCGCTCGGTATTCTCTCCGGTCGCCGCACGCGTGTGGCCGGCGTGATCGTCGGCATGGCGCCGGTGCTGATTACCTACTTCCCGCTCATCATCGTCGGCTCCAATCTGGCGCGCAACGGCCGGATGTCGCCCTACCCGGCGCTATGGATGGGCAATGCGGCGATGGCGCTGATCGGTACGGTCATGCTGGCGCGGTTGGTACGTCGATGAAACTGCTCGACCGCTACGTCGTCCGCACCTACGTGGTCGTATTCCTGATGTCGATGGTGGTCTTCTCGATCGCGATCGTGACCCTCGACTTCTTCGCCCGCCTTTCCAGCTTCACGGACGGTCGCACGATCGAGGGGGAGTTCGCCGAGGGCTACTCGCGCTTCGAGATCATCTTCTACTTCTACGTCGCCTACCTGCCCTACATCCTCAAGGAGATGCTCTCGTTCATTTCCGTGGCGGCGGGCATGTTCACCGTCACCTACATGCTGCGCAACAACGAGGTGCAGCCCGTGCTCGCGGCCGGCATCAGCGCGCGGCGGCTCTTCCTGCCGGTCTTCATCTGCGGGTTCCTGGTGTCGATGGGCCACATCGCCTTTCAGGAACTGGTCGTTCCATCGCTCAACCGCGAACACATCGCTCTCAAGCGCCAACTGGCGGGGGACAAGCGGCCCGAAGTGCTGAACGTGCCGCATCTGCGCGACGGACACGGAACGGTCGCGCGGGCGGGCAGCTACAGCTTCGCGGACCAGTCGTTGACCGATGTGGTGATCGCGCGACCCTGGACGGAGATCGGTTTCGAGACGTGGTTCATCGATCGCCTCGAACCGGACGGCGACAAGTGGCGCGCCGCGACGCCCGTGCACGTGCAGCCGGCGGGCATCGGAACCGTCGGCATTCGGCTCGAACCGGGCGTCGCGGTGGACTTCGGCGTATCGCCGGCCGACGTGGAGGCGCTGGCGAGCGAGCACGGCATCGCGGAGTTGTCGCTGCGCCAGCTCAAGCGGCTGGCCGACAAGTTTCCGGACCGCCGCAACCTGCAAGTCGCCGTGCACCGCCAGATCGCGAGGCCGTTGGCGAGCTTCGTGCTCCTGCTGCTGGGCATCCCGCTGCTGTTGACGGTCGGGCGCTCGCTGATGGCGGGGGCGGTCGTGGCGTTCTCGGTTTCCGCGTCGTTCTACGTGCTCGACATCTTCCTCACGAGCGTCGGCAACCGCGGCGATCTCTCGCCGGTGCTCGCGGTCTGGCTGCCGGTCGCGCTCTTCTTCTCGGCGGGGATTTCTCGCATCGCCACGATGCGAACGTAG